>NZ_JBFAHF010000005.1:160683-276983 GCF_040654015.1 Nocardia sp. NPDC050799 | reverse complement strand
GCCTGCACCGGCGGGCTGCCGGCATCGTCGCCCGGGATTCCGGATACCGAGTCGCATCCGGTATCGAAGCGCATGCGCGAAGCGCGAGTCTCGAGGCCTGAACGGCGAGACCAAGGGGGCCTCAACCCCGCGGCGCCGGAGGCGCCGCCAAAAACACAGCACCTTCACGAGCCGGTCGGCATCTGCACCTTCGCCAACTCGCCCGCCCTCCGCATCTCCGCGCACCGCCCTCCTCATTCCCGTGCACCGTCGCGCTCATCCCCGCGCACCGGCGCACCGACAACACAGCTAATGTGCGAAGGGTGAGTGAGACGACTGTGCCGGATTCGGCGGCGGGGGTGCCCGAGGCCAAGGATGCCTCGACCGTGATGCTGGTGCGTGATGGCGCCGGAGGCCCGGAGGTTTTCCTGCAGCGGCGGGCCGGGGCGATGGATTTCGCCGCCGGGATGACCGCTTTCCCGGGCGGCCGGGTGGATCCCGTCGACGCCGAGGTGGCCATCGACTGGGCCGGGCCGCCGCCGCGCTGGTGGGGGGAGCGGTTAGGGGTGTCCGAGGCCCGAGCCAAGGCGCTGGTCTGTGCGGCGGTGCGGGAGACCTTCGAGGAGTGCGGGGTGCTGCTGGCCGGGCCCACCGCCGAGTCGGTCGTCGCCGATACCACGGGTTACCGCGGGGAGCGGGAGCGGATCGAGGGCCGGGATCTGACGCTGTCGGAGTTCCTGGCCGAGCAGCGGCTGGTGTTGCGTGCCGATCTGCTGCGGCCGTGGTCGCGCTGGATCACTCCGACGGTGGAGCGTCGCCGTTACGACACCAACTTCTTCGTGGCGGTGCTGCCCGAGGGGCAGTTGGCCGACGGTGCGACCACCGAAACCGATCTGGTGCTGTGGTCCACTCCGGCGGCGGCGCTGGAGACGTGGCGGGCGGGTGAGCATGTGCTGCTGCCGCCGACCTGGTCGCAGCTGACGTCGCTGGCCGGCTATGCCGATACCGCGCGGATCCTGGCGGCCGAACCGCCGATCGAGCCGATCCAGCCGGTGTTCGGTGCGGTGGACGGTAAGCAGCTGCTGCAGTTCCCGGACAATATGCGCTACTTCGCCGATCTGCCGGACCCGTCGCGGCTGGTCGGGTCCAAGGGGATGCGCGATACCGATCCGTCGCTGCTGGGCGGCTCCGGGAATGCGGGCGGTGCCGCCGGCGGCCGGTAGCGTAACCGTCCATGGCGGAATTCGTAACTCTGTCCCGTGCCGGCGACGCGAGCGGGTCCGGGCGTGGTGTGGCGGTGCTGCGTATCGCCCGCCCGCCGATGAACCTGTTCGATACCCAGCTGATCCGGGAGATCGCGGCGGCGGCCACCGCCTGCGGCGCCGATCCGGAGGTCGCCGCGCTGGTGGTCTACGGGGACGAGCGGGTGTTCTGCGCCGGTGACGAGCTCGCCGAGCTGGCCGGGCTGCCCGCCGAACAGGCCGCCGCCATGGCCGGCGATCTGCAGGCCGCGCTGGGCTGCCTGGCCGCGGTTCCGCAACCCACGGTCGCCGCGATCAGCGGCTACGCCCTCGGGTCGGGGCTGGAGCTGGCGCTGGGGGCGGACCGGCGGATCATCGGCGACAATGTGAAGCTCGGATTCCCGCAGATCGATGCGGGGCTCATTCCACTCGCGGGGATCCGGCGGCTGTCGCTGCTGATCGGCCCCGGGGCGGCGAAGGATCTGGTGTACAGCGGACGTTTCGTGGAAGCCGACGAGGCGGCGCGGCTGGGTCTGGTGGATCAGGTGGTCGCGCCCGACGATGTCCTGGGGGCGGCGATCGAGTGGGCCCGCCGGTTCGCCGACGGGCCGGCGCGGGCGCTGGCCGCCGCCAAGGCGGTATTCGAGGCGGGGCCGCACGGTCCCGAACGGGCCCGCACCGAGTGGGCGCAGCTGTTCACCACCGACGACCAGCGCCTCGGAACCCGCTCCTACCTGCGTGACGGGCCGGGGTCGGCCGTATTCACCGGGCGCTGAACGAGTCGCGGGTCATCCGCAACCTACCCGGCGGTATCGGAAGTCCGGCCGGGAAAGGGTAGGCGTACCTACGCCTGGCTCCGGCCGTGCGCGACTGCGGATGGGCTGCGCCCGGCAACACCTATTAGGCTCTCCGACCATGACGGTACGCCCCGACGACCCCGCACCCCATCCGCACGCCACCGCCGCGGAGGTCGAAGCTGCATTCGAGGACACCAAGCTCGCCCAGGTGCTGTATCACGACTGGGAAGCCGAGACCTACGACGACAAATGGTCGATCTCCTATGACGAACGCTGTATCGATTACGCTCGCGGCCGGTTCGACGCCGCGGTCGGCACCGACGCGGAGTTGCCGTACGAGCGCGCTCTCGAACTGGGCTGCGGTACCGGTTTCTTCCTGCTGAACCTCATGCAGTCCGGGATCGCGAAGAGCGGTTCGGTCACCGATCTGTCGCCCGGCATGGTGAAGGTCGCGCTGCGCAATGCCGAACACCTGGGCCTGGATGTGGACGGCCGGGTCGCCGACGCCGAAACCATCCCCTACGACGACGACACCTTCGACCTGGTCGTCGGACACGCGGTGCTGCACCACATCCCGGATGTGGAGCAGTCGCTGCGGGAATGCCTGCGGGTGCTGAAGCCGGGCGGCCGTTTCGTCTTCGCCGGCGAACCCACCACCCTCGGCAATCTCTATGCCCGCAACCTGGGCAACATCACCTGGAAGGCGACCACCGCCGTCACCAAACTCCCATTCCTGCGGAATTGGCGCCGCCCCCAGGAGGAACTGGACGAATCGTCGCGGGCCGCCGCACTGGAGGCCGTGGTCGACCTACACACCTTCGACCCGACCCAGCTCGAGGAGATGGCGCGCTCGGCGGGCGCGGTGGACGTGGCCGCGCACACCGAGGAATTCGCCGCCGCCCTGTGGGGCTGGCCGGTGCGGACCTTCGAGGCGGCCGTTCCGGACGAGAAGCTCACCTTCGGTTACCGGATGGCGATGTATCGCGCCTGGCTCGGGCTGAGCTGGGTGGACGAGAACGTGATGCGCCGGGTGGTGCCGCGGCAGTTCTTCTACAACGCCATGATCACCGGGGTGAAACCGGCCGCCGCCGGGAAATAGTGGGGTACGGCTTCAGCGCGGCCGATATCGGCTACCTCGGCTCGGCCGCGGGTACGGCCGCGCTGGCCGAGGTAGCGGAACTGGAACTCACCGCCGCCTCGCAACTCCGTGATGTGGCCGCGGTGCGCCGGGCCTACGGTGAGCGCGCCCCGGCGCTCCTCGAGACCGTCCGCCTGCGCCGCCGGGCCGCGGCCAAACTGTCCGGTGCGCAGAATTGGCTGCTGACCGACGACGCGGTACAGCAGGCCACCCCGACCCTGGTCGCCCGCCACCGCGCGGGCCGGCTGGCGGGTCGCGATGTCCACGACGTCACCTGCTCGATCGGCGCGGAGCTGACCGAACTTGCCCGTGTGTGCCCGCGGGTGGTCGGTAGCGACCTGGACCCGATCCGGCTCGCCATGGCCCGCCACAATCTGACCCACCCGGTCCCGATACCACCTGCTGCCGCGACAGCAGCACCCCCGCACTACAGGGGCGTCTCTGTGGCCGAAGCCGTCGAAGGGACAGAGCGGAGAGGTGGCGAACCAGGGCCCCGAGGGCTCGGCTCCGGTGGTGCCGCGGGCGAGGTGGACCGACACAGCTCGCCAGCGCCTCGCCCCACGGTGCCCCGGGCGATGCCGAATACTGTGCTCGTACGCGCCGACGCCCTGGCCCCGTGCACATCCGGCACGGTCGTGGTGGCCGATCCGGGTCGCCGGGCCGACGGGAAACGCACCCACGATCCGGCCGCGCTGCAACCGCCGCTACCGGATCTGCTGTCGGTGTACGCGGGTCGTGATCTGGTCGTGAAATGCGCTCCCGGACTGGATTTCGACCGGCTGGGCTGGGCCGGCGAGATCGAGGTCGTATCACTGGACGGGGGGGTCCGCGAAGCCTGCCTGTGGTCGGCGGGTCTGCGCGAGCCCGGTGTCGGCCGCCGGGCCACCGTCCTCACCTCCGCCGGTTCGGCGTCCACCCTGACCGATGCCGATCCGAGCGAGATACCGGAACGCGAGCCGGGGGAGTGGATCGTCGACCCGGACGGCGCGGTGGTCCGCGCCGGGCTGGTCCGGCACTACGCGGCCCGCCACGGTCTGTGGCAACTGGATCCGCGGATCGCCTACCTGACCGGTGACCGTATCCCGGAGGGCATGCGCGGTTTCCGGATCGTCGACCGCTGCGTTCTCCGGGAGAAGGTCTTGCGGGCCGAACTCCGTCGTCGCGACTGCGGCCCGCTCGAAATCCTGGTCCGCGGAATCGATCTCGACCCCGATATGCTGCGCCGCCGTCTGAAGCTCACCGGATCCCGGCCGTATACGCTCGTGATCACGCGCATCGGCACCACCGCCACCGTATTCCTGTGCGAGGCTTCGCGTCCGTGAGGCGGGGCCGTGCGGGCCGCGCGCAGGGGTCTGGATTGTCGCCTGGCTGGGCTACGGTCGGCACATGACGAGATACGCGGCGCTACTGCGGGGAATCATGCCCAGCAACCCGAATATGAGCAACGAGAAATTGCGCGGCGTATTCACCGGGCTCGGTTTCGAATCGGTGGCCTCGGTGCTGTCCAGCGGCAATATCGTGTTCGCGACCGAGGAGACCGGGAGCGCCGAACTCGAGGATCGCATCCAGGAGGCGCTGAGCGCCGAACTCGGGATCCCCGGCGGCACGATCATTCGCACCGAGGCCGAACTGCGCGATCTGCTCGACCGGGACCCGTTCGCCGGTTTCATCCACGGCCGTGGCACCTATCTCACCGCCACCTTCTTCAAGAAACAGGGCGAAGCCCCGCCGGCGACGCCCGCCGGCGACGATCCGCTCACGACGATCATCGGTTACGACGCGGCGGCCCGTGTTTTTCTCTCGGTCATCGACAACAGCACGCCGAAGACGCCGAATTTCATGGCGTGGCTCGAGCGCGCCTACGGCAAGGACATCACCACCCGCACCTGGCTGACGGTGCAGCGGGTGGTCAAGAAGATCGATGCGGTGAAGTAGCGGCGGCTCACGCCTCCTGCGTGACGCCGCTCTTCTTCCGGGCGATATCGGCCAGCGCCGCCTCCCGCGCCGCCCGCTGGGCCGCACCGGCCTCCCAGGTGGATTTCCGGTTCTTCACCACCCGTGCCGGTGCGCCGACCGCGATGCTGTAATCCGGGATCTCACCCTTGGCCACGGCGTGCGCGCCGAGCACACAGCCGCGGCCGACCCGGGTCTCACGCAGCACGGTGACCTTGGCCGCGATCCAGGTATCGGGGCCGATCCGGACCGGGCTCTTCACGATGCCCTGGTCCTTGATCGGCAGGGTGATGTCGTCCATGCGGTGATCGAAGTCGGTGATATAGCACCAGTCGGCGACCAGGGTGGATTCGCCGATCTCGATATCGAGGTAGGTGTTGACGACATTGTCTTTGCCGAACACCACCTTGTCGCCGATCCGCAGCGAGCCCTCGTGGCAGCGGATGGCGTTCCCGTCACCGATATGAACCCAGCGCCCGATCTCGAGCCGGCCGAGCTCGGGGGTCGCGTGGATCTCCACATTGCGCCCGAGGAACACCATGCCGCGCAGGATCACGTGCGGGTTGGCGAGCCGGAATTTGAACAGGCGGTAGTAGCGGACCAGGTACCAGGGTGTGTAGGCGCGGTTGGCCAGCACCCAGCGCAACGAGTCGAGGGTGAGGAACCGGGCCTGCCGCCGGTCACGGCGCCGGGAGCCCTGCCAGCGTGAGCGCAGCGGTGCGCCCCACATGCTCGTCACGAACGTGTCTCCTCGTATCCTGTGCTGCCAGTACTGCCGAACAGCCTACTTTCGTGCTCGGAAGGCCCGGCCTATACCCTTCCGTTAATCTTCCACACACGTGGGCTCGGGGAGACAGGACGACAGAGGAGACCAGCAGGTGCGTATCGGCAGCGGCGTACGGACCGTGTCCTGGCTTGCGGCGGCGGTGGCCGCCCTGGGGGTGCTCACCGCCTGCGGTACCGATGTCGACGACATCACCGTCGGCCGCGGCCTGGGCTGGCCCGCGCCGGGGCACGAGAGCCGCAACAGCGGCACCACCGCGGTGACCGGTTCGCAGGCGCTGAGCCTGCAGTGGTCGCGGCCGGTGGGCGGGCCGGTCGTGCAGCCGCTGACGGTGGGGTCGGACGGGCAGATCTTCGCCACCAGCCGCACCGACGCGGAATGCGATATCTTCTCCTATCAGATGCCCACGGGACGTAAGCGTTTCTGCAATCCGCTGGGTCCCAATGCCGTCTATTCGCCCACCCTGCTCGACGGCGCGAACAATGTGTACGTCGGTCTCGACAGCGGCGTGGAATCGGATAATCTGCTCGGCCAGCCGCGCTGGCGGACACCGGTGGCGGGCGTGCCGGTCGGGATGCAGTTCACCGGGGACGGTCATCTGCTGGTGATCACCCAGTCCGGCCAGGTCGACGTGCTGGAACGGCAGACCGGCAAACGGATGGTCCCCACGCAGCAATTGCTGCCACAGCCCGATTTCCTGCAGTCACCGAATCTGGACTGGCCGCCGGCCGGCGCCGGCCTGGAGGATTGCCGCACCGGCGGCCCGGATTGCGCGGTCGCCACGGTGGCGGCGATGGATATCGGCACCGGGCGGATCTACGCGACGGTCCGCAAGCCCGGGGAGTCCAAGGCCGCTCTGGTGGCGCTGCGCTATGGCGACGGGAAGGTCCAGCAGGAGTGGAGCCGGGAGATCCTGGCCGGCGGTAGTGCCACCGATCCGGCCCTGTCCGCCGACGGCGCGACGCTCTATGTCGGGGACAACAGCAAACGCCTGATCGCGGTGAACACCGCCGACGGCACCCCGAAGTGGGAGGCGCAGCTGGATTGGGAGCCGCGCCGCGGGATCTCTGTCTCCGACGACGGCCTGGTCATTCCGGCCGGTGACGACGGCTATCTGCTCGCCCTGCGGGACACCGGTGACAGTTTCGAACGGGTCTGGGAGCGTAAGGATCTCGCGCTGCGGGGCAGCCCCGTACAGACCGCGGGTGGGATCGGCTACGTCACCGCCGCCATCGGCACCGGGCTGAACCTGGTCACCTTCGACACCGGTACGGGCGCCACCCTCGACTCCGATGTTCTGCCAGGAGCCCAGGGCACCACCACCGGCACCGCGGTCGGCGCCCAGGGCGAGGTCGTGGTCGCCACCCGGATCGGGGAGATCTTCGCCTTCGCGGAAAACGACTGATACGTCGGCGCCCCGCCTGGGCGAGGGTCGCTCGTGCGCGAACGCCGCGAAGCTCTCCGGCGCCGCACACCGCGCGGGGGCGAATCGTCACTCCCGCGGTCACCCCAGCGGTGCGATCATCGACGGTGCGCTCGGCGAATGCCCCGGCGAGGACGAAGTGACGGTGACGCACGACGACCTCCGCGGACCGAGGTGAGCGGGGTGCGATGCGCAGGCTCGGATTACTGCGGATCCCGTTCCGGCAGCGGGCGTTCCACGATCACCGGGCGGCCCAGTGGATTGCGCACCCGCCGTTTCGCGTCCGAGTAGATATCGGCTGTTTCGGCCGCCACCACATCCCAGGCGAAATCGGCGGTCAGCCGCTCCCGCGCGGCGAACGCGCGCTCCTGGGCGGTCATCGGATCGTCGAGTACCGAGACCACCGCGTCCACCAGACCGTGCACATCGGCCGGTTCGAAAGATGCCCCGGTGACCCCGTCGATCACGGCTTCACCGAGCCCGCCGGCGGTCGAGGTGACCAGCGGGGTCCCGGCCGCGGCCGCCTCGAGCGCCACGATCCCGAACGGTTCGTAGCGGCTGGGCAGCACGATCGCGTCGGCGCCGTGCAGCCAGCCGAGCAGTTCCGCGTGGTCGAGCCGGCCCGCGAAATGTACGGCCCGCGCCACCCGGTGCGTCCGGGCGAGTTGGCGTAGCCATTCGAACTGGGTCCCGACCCCGGCCACGGTGAGGACGGTCCCGGGATGGGCCCGGCGGATACGGGGCAGGGCGGCGATGGCGTCCTGCACGCCCTTCTCGTATTCCAGGCGTCCCACGTAGAGCAGCCGGGGCGGGCCGCTGCGCGGCGAGCGGGTGCGGAATGTCCACGCGCCCACGTCGATTCCGTTCCGAATCACATGCACCGGGATCCGGTCGGGCCGGTAGAGCCGCTCCACCTCGTCCTTCATCGAGGTGGAGCAGGTGATCAGCACATCGGATTCGTTGGCCAGCCACCACTCCACCGAATGCACCTGCCGGTTGACCCGGCCGGCGACCCAGCCGCTGTGCCGGCCGGCTTCGGTGGCGTGGATGGTCGACACCAGCGGGACGTCGTAGTACTCGGCCAGCGCGATCGCGGGATGGGCGACCAGCCAGTCGTGCGCGTGCACCACGTCCGGTGTCCAGCCCTCGCCGATTCCCGGTTTGTCCAGTGCGACCCCCGCGCGCACCATCGCATGCCCCATGGCCAGGGTCCAGGCGAGCATATCCTCGCCGAAATCGAAGATCGGCGGATCTTCGGCGACCGCCACCACCAGCACCCCCTCGGCGATGAACGAATGGGTGGGGTGGGTGGCCGGGCTGGTGCCGGTGGGCCGCCGGGCGAGTACCACCACTTCGTGACCGGCCGCGGCCAGTGATGTCGCCAGGTGATAGACATGTCTGCCCAGCCCGCCGACGACCACCGGTGGGTACTCCCACGACACCATCAAGATTTTCATCGCGGTCCTTCTGCAGGGGTGACGCGTAGCCTACGCGCGTCCAGGGCCGGGAACACTCCGTCGGCCACCGCCCATCCTGCCGCCAAATCGTGCGCTCTGCCGAGTTGACCGGCTTCGACCGCAGCGGCGATTTCGCGAACCGCGTGCGCGTGCTGATGGGCTCGGTCGCGGGCATAACCGGCGGCAGAGTCCTTGCTGACCATGAACGCCCAGTCGCTGGACACGGCCAGGATCGCTTCGCGCAGCAGCTGGTCGGCCACCGGATCGCGGCCGGTCGGTGCGCCGGCGCGCATCTTGTCGGCGGTATCCAGCGCGAGCCGGACGATCTCGGAGTTCAGCTCCACCAGATCGCGGACCTGATCGCCGGCCCAGACCCGCCAGTCCTTCCCGGATCCCCAGGAGGAATCGGCGAGCGGAACCGGGTCTCCGACGAAGCCGCGGTCGCGCGCGTCGGCCAGGGTGCCGACGGTGATCCCGGCTTCCGGCAGCGCCCGCAGCACCTGCGCCAGCCACTGCGGGCCTTCGTGCCACCAGTGCCCGTAGAGCTCGGTGTCGAATGCGGCCACCACCAGTGCCGGGCGCCCGATCCGTTCGGATTCGGCGATCAGCCGCTCCCGCACCGTCTGCACGAAGTCCGCTACGTCGCGGCCGATCTGCGCGGCGGCGAGGTCGGGATCGTAGGGGGCCTTGTCCGGCCCGGCCACGGTTTTCCCGGTGACCCGGGCGGGCTTGAGTCCGGTCGCGTGATCATAGTGATGGAAGTCCCGGTAGGCCCCGTGCCCCGGATAACCCGATTTCGGCGACCACACCCGGTAACTGACCGTGAGATCGCGGCCGAACGCCAGGACCGGCGATTCGCGCACCGGCCGGCCCAGGGTCGTATCGCCGCGCAGCGCGGGCCCGTCGACCATGAAATGCGTCACACCCGCATCCGCGTAGCCCTGTTCCATCCCGGGGGTGAAGCCGCATTCCGGCGCCCAGATCCCGGACGGGGCGTGCCCCCAGCGCAGCCGGGCGTCGGTGAGGCCCTCGCGGAGCTGGAACTCGCGCAGCCGCTCGTCCAGCAGCGGCTGGAACGGGTGCGCCAGCGGACCGCCCAGCAGTTCGATGACGTCGGCGTCGAGGAGTTGCCGCCAGACCGGCGCGGCGCCGTGCCGCCAGTTCTGCTCGAATTCGGCCAGTGTCGCGGCCGCCAGCCGGTGTTCGTGTGCGCCGAGTGCGCGGTTTCCGGCTTTCGCGGCTTCGTCGGCTCGCAGCTGCCAATTGCCCAGCCAGTGGTGCATACCCGCCAGGCAGTGCGGATCGTCGAGCTGGGCGGCCAGTACGGGGGTGATCCCGAGGGTCAGCAGATGCGATCGGCCCTCGGCGGCCAGTGCGCGCAGTACTTCCACGACCGGGAGATAGGACGCGGCCCAGGACTGGTAGAGCCATTCCTCGCCGACCGGCCAGCGGCCGTGGTGGGCGAGCCAGGGCAGATGGGAGTGCAGGACGAGCGTGAACTGTCCGGGTACGGCGTCGGTGCGCTTGCCGCTCAAGGCTTCACCGCGAGCGCGACGAGATCGAGACTGGTGTCGATGGCGTCGGGGGTCAGCGCGAAATCGTCGACGGTGATCCCGGCGACGTCGGCGGTGAGTTCGGCGGGCCAGGGTTCACCCGCCAGGGCGCGTTCGATCTGGGCATCGATGAACGAGCCGCCGTGTTTGGCGTCGAGGGCCCGCAGTGTCGGCCCGTGATGCACGCCGGTCATCAGTTCCACCCGGAAGCCGGCCTCCTCGAGGAGTTCGGTGAGTTCGGCCGCGTTCAGTTCGCGCGTGTGGAAGGGATTGAGCGGGGTATCGCGGCCGGGCGAGAAGGTGATCCGGTTCGGGGTGCTGATGAGTAGTTCCCCGCCGGGACGCAGGACTCGCAGGCATTCGCGGAGAAACTCGGCCTGATCCCAAAGGTGTTCGATCACTTGGAAATTGACCACCGCGTCCACCGCGGATTCCGGGAGGGGGAGCGCGGCGAGATTGCCGCGGACCATCTGGACCGCCGGGTAGCGGGTGTGTACATGCGCCGCGGCGGTCCGGTCGTAGTCCAGGCCCACCACCGCTTTCGCGACCGCGGCGATCATATTCGCGCCGTAGCCTTCGCCCGATCCCGCCTCCAGGACGATCTTGCCCGCGCACCGCGGCAGCAGCCGGTCGTAGACGATCTCGTGCCGGCGGAACCAGTAGTTCTCCTCCGCGATACCCGGCACCGTGCGCTCGCCGGTCAACGGCAGCGGCTCCGGTGCGTCGTCGGTGGCCGGTGCGGCGGGAATCACAGCCTCGCTCATTGCGACGAGGTTACTGGTACGGCCCGGTACGGGAGACGCCCGGTGGTGCCTCGGAGCGGCTCGACACGTAAGTTACCCACGAGTAACTTAACGTAGGGTAATGTCTCGGCCTGAGCTACTCACATGGACGTACGGCCACTGGAGATCGTGCGACCGCCAATACAGGTAACCAGAACAGGAGGTCGACGAAGACCGATGCCGAATATCGTCGTACTCATCAAGCAGGTGCCCGATACCTGGTCCGAGCGCAAGCTGACCGACGGTGACTTCACCCTCGACCGTGAAGCCGCCGACGCGGTGCTCGACGAGATCAACGAGCGCGCCGTCGAGGAAGCCCTCCTGATCAAGGAGGCGCAGGGTGGCGAGGTCACCGTGCTGGCCGCCGGTCCGGATCGCGCCACCGAGGCCATCCGCAAGGCGCTGTCCATGGGCGCCGACAAGGCCATTCACATCAACGACCCCGCCATTCACGGCTCCGACGCGGTGCAGACCGCGTGGGTGCTGGCCGGTGCGCTGGGCCAGGTCGAGGGTGTCGAACTCGTCATTGCCGGTAACGAGGCCACCGACGGCCGCGCCGGCGCCGTCCCGGCCATCATCGCCGAGTACCTGGGCATCCCGCAGCTCACGCACCTGCGCAAGCTGACCGTCGACGGCGAGAAGATCACCGGTGAGCGGGAAACCGACGACGGTGTCTTCAAGCTGGAGGCCACGCTTCCAGCCATCGTGAGCGTCACCGAGAAGATCAACGAGCCGCGCTTCCCCTCCTTCAAGGGCATCATGGCCGCGAAGAAGAAGGAAGTGCAGACCTTCACCCTGGAAGATCTGGGCATCGACCCGTCGACCGTGGGTGTCGAGAACGCGGGCAGCAAGGTCACCGCGTCCACCCCGAAGCCGCCGCGTACCGCGGGCGAGAAGATCTCCGACGAGGGCGACGGCGGCACCAAGATCGCCCAGTACCTGGTCGGCCAGAAGATCATCTGAGTCCCGCACCCGCAGCAACTTCTAGGAGAACAGACAAATGGCAGAAGTACTTGTGCTCGTAGAGCACGCCGAAGGTGCGGTCAAGAAGGTCAGCACCGAACTGCTGAGCGCCGCCGCCACCCTGGGCGAACCGGCCGCGGTGGTGCTGGGCGCGCCCGGCACCGCGGACAAGCTGTCGGACGCGCTGGCCGCCGCGGGCGCCGCCAAGATCTACGTCGCCGAATCCGATGACGTGGAGAACTACCTGGTGACTCCGAAGGTCGACGTGCTGGCCGGCCTCGTCGAATCCGCTTCCCCGGCCGCCGTTCTGGTCGCCGCCACCGCGGAGGGCAAAGAGGTCTCCGGTCGGCTCGCCGCCCGCATCGGCTCGGGTCTGCTGGTCGACGTGATCGATGTGAAGGCCGACAGTACCGCCGTGCACAGCATCTTCGGTGGCGCCTTCACCGTCGATGCCCAGGCCACCGGCGATGTGCCGGTCATCTCCGTGCGCCCGGGTTCGATCGAGGCCAAGCCCTCGGCCGGCGCCGGAGAGAAGGTCACCGTCGAGGTTCCCGCGCAGGAAGACGGCGTCGTCAAGGTCACCAGCCGCGAGCCCGTGGTGGCCGGTGACCGTCCGGAACTCACCGAGGCGAGCATCGTCGTCTCCGGTGGCCGCGGTGTCGGTTCGGCCGACAACTTCTCCGTGGTCGAGGCCCTCGCCGATTCGCTCGGCGCGGCCGTCGGCGCCTCCCGTGCCGCGGTCGACTCGGGGTACTACCCGGGCCAGTTCCAGGTCGGTCAGACCGGTAAGACGGTCTCCCCGCAGCTGTACGTCGCCTTGGGAATCTCGGGCGCCATCCAGCACCGGGCCGGTATGCAGACGTCCAAGACCATCATCGCGGTCAACAAGGACGAGGAAGCCCCGATCTTCGAGATCGCCGACTACGGCATCGTGGGCGATCTGTTCAATGTCGCCCCGCAGCTGACCGAAGAGGTCAAGAAGCACAAGGGCTGATTCCAGCGCGCTTCGCGGAGAACGTCCGGCCGGTATCCGGCCGGACGTTTTCTATGCCCGGATACTGCGCCGGGTGCCCATCCGCTCCGCCTCCGCAGCCGGCGGCACCGGCCGCCGTAGCAGCCGACTCTCGTGGGCGGCGGGGGCTGCCCGGGAGCGGGGCCGCGGCCCGGCCGGTCAACTCCCGGCCGGTGGGGGATAGATTCGCCATAAAGCCCCCTGGACGGACGCGGGGCACAGCCGGGGGACGGATGAGGGAAGAGGACGGGATCGATGACCATTCTGGACGAGAAGCTCCACGACATCTATGCCGAGGTACTCCAGCGCAACCCCGGTGAAACGGAGTTCCACCAGGCGGTACACGAGGTGCTGGACAGTCTCGGTCCGGTGGTGGCCAAACATCCCGCCTACACCGACGCCGCGGTGCTGCGACGCCTGTGCGAGCCGGAGCGCCAGATCATTTTCCGGGTGCCCTGGGTCGACGATATGGGCCGGGTCCAGATCAATCGCGGCTTCCGGGTCGAATTCAACTCCGCGCTCGGCCCGTACAAGGGCGGGTTGCGGTTCCACCCCAGCGTCTACCTCGGAATCGTCAAATTCCTCGGCTTCGAGCAGACTTTCAAGAACGCGCTGACCGGTATGCCGATCGGCGGCGGAAAGGGTGGCTCCGACTTCGATCCGAAAGGCCGCTCCGAGGGCGAGGTGATGCGCTTCTGTCAGGCGTTCATGACCGAGCTCTATCGCCATATCGGGGAGTACACCGACGTACCGGCCGGTGATATCGGTGTCGGTGGACGCGAGATCGGTTATCTCTTCGGTCAGTACAAACGCATCACCAATCGTTTCGAATCCGGGGTGCTCACCGGGAAGGGTCTGGCCTGGGGCGGGTCCCGGGTCCGGACCGAGGCCACCGGGTACGGCGTCGTCTTCTTCGTCAACGAGATTCTGCGGGCACGCGGCGGCAGCTTCGAGGGCAAACAGGTCGTCATCTCCGGTTCCGGCAATGTCGCCATCTACGCGATCGAGAAAGTCGAACAACTCGGCGGCACCGTGGTCGCCTGCTCCGATTCCGGCGGCTACATCGTCGACGAGAAAGGTATCGACCTCGAGCTCCTCAAAGACGTGAAGGAGCGGCGACGGGCCCGGATCGGGAGTTACGCCGACGAACCCGGGGTGTCGGCCGAATTCATCGAAACGGGTTCGGTGTGGGAAGTGCCCTGCGATATCGCGCTTCCGTGCGCCACCCAGAACGAGCTCAACGGCCGGGACGCCGTCGCGCTGGCCGACAACGGTGTCACGATCGTCGCCGAGGGCGCGAATATGCCGTGCACTCCGGAAGCCGTGCGGGTGTTCGCCGAACGCGGGATCGTCTTCGCGCCGGGTAAGGCCGCCAACGCGGGTGGTGTGGCGACCAGCGCGCTGGAGATGCAGCAGAACGCCTCCCGGGATTCGTGGTCGTTCGAGCACACCGAAGACCGTCTCGCCGAGATCATGCGGGGTGTGCACGACCGCTGTCTGGCGACTGCCGACGAATACGGTTCACCCGGTGATTACGTCGCCGGTGCGAATATCGCCGGATTCATCCAGGTCGCGGACGCGATGCTCGCGCTCGGCGTCATCTGAGGGCACGCCCGCCCGCGGAGCGGCCGGAATCGGCCGGCGGAGTCATCCAGGAATGCCCGGGCCGGGGGCGTCGGCGCCGGGGCGGGGCCGGCGACCACGGCGGTCGGGGCCGTCGGCCGGCGGCAGCGCGAACGCGAGCGCGGCGGCGAGCGCCGGCACGACGCAGAGCACGGTCAGCACGGCCTGCGGCCCGTGCCGGTCGGCGATCCCCCCGAGTACGGGCATGAACAGCCCGCCCGCGCTCACCGCGATACCGAGGGTGACCCCGGCCGCGGTGCCGGGCCGGGCCGGAAGGTAGTCCTGACCCAGTTTGACCAGCACCGCGAACGGTAGGTTGGCGGCTACTCCGGCCAGCGCCACCAGCACCAGCGCGAGCCGCGGGTCGCCGCACAGGCGCAGGGCGACCAGTGCCGGAACCGCGACCGCGCCACCGAGCCGGACGGTCGCCCGCAGGCCGATCCGGTCCGCGATGCGCCCGCCGGATACAGTGCCCACCACGCCGCCGACCAGGAAAGTGGTGAGCGCGACGCCGCCCAGTACCTGGTCGGCGCCCAGATATCCGATCCAGTACAGCGCGATGAAGGTGTTCATCCCCAGGAAGAGGACCGAGCGGACGACCGCGACGACGGTCAGCACGAGGAATGGGCCCCACCGGTCCCGGCCCGCGGTGATACCGGCCGCCGGGAGGTGGGCTGTCCGCCGTGTCTGGTGCCGCCACAGGACGAACGCGGTGAGCACCGCCGGCGGAACGAACAGAGCGGTGGCCCCGAGGCCCAGCGCGGACAGCAGCGGCGTGGCCAGTGCGGGGGCCAGGAAGAATCCGACGCTACCGCCGGCCGCGAAGAGACTCATGGCCACCGTGCTGTCCCCGGCGGCGCGGCGGGCGTCCCGGCCGGCGGCGGGATGGAAAGCGGCGATACCGATTCCGGAGATCAGGATCAGCAGCCATACCACCGGATACGCCGGTGCGAGACCCGCCAGCCCGGCCCCGGCCCCGGCCACCAGCAGCCCGGCCGGGGCGAGCCACAGTAGTGGCCGGCGGTCGGCCAGCACCCCCAGCAGCGGTTGCGGCAGCGAACTACCCAGCGCGGCCGCCAGGGCGAGACCGGACGCGGCGACATAGCTGTAGCCACGTTCCAGGACGAAGAACGGGATACTGGCGGGGATCAGTCCCTGGTAGAAGTCGTCGACCGCGTGTGCGACGACCCAGTGCCGCATACGGTTCCATACCTGCACCGGGCCCGCGGTGGGCGCGGTGGCGGTCGTCGGGGTGTCCACAGCCGGATCCTCCTGATCGTCGGTCGAGGATCAGCGTAGGAAGCGACCGCGTATGACTTCTTCCGATAAAATGCCAAGATATGTCGATAACCCGCCCCGCCGTTCCCACGCCCACGCGGGTGCGGGATCTGCCGGCGGGATCGCATATCGATCCGCATCGCCATCCCGACCATCAATTGATCTACTGCAGCGGCGGTGCGGCGGAGGTCCGCACCGATACCGGTACCTGGATCGCGCCGCCGGACCGCGCGATCTGGATTCCCGCCGGGCATCGGCACGAGCACCACTTCTACGGACCGACTCGTTTCCACTGCATCGCTTTTCCGATCGCGCCGGAAGGGGACCGGCAGGCGCCGGTCGTGCTCGCCACTTCTGCGCTGGTGCGCGAACTGATCATCGCCTGTTCCGCGCCGGGCGAATTGCCGGACCCCGAACTGGGGCGGTTGCGGCAGGTCCTGCTCGACCAGTTGGGCCGGATGCCGCAGCAGCGGCTGCTGTTGCCGGTCGCCCGCGACGAACGCCTCCGGCGCGCCTGCGCCCTCGTCGAGTCGGATCTGGAAACCACCTGGACGCTGGCGGAACTCGGCCGGCGAGTGGGTGCCGGGGAGCGCACCCTCACCCGGCTGTTCCGGACCGAGTTCGCCATGACCTACCCGCAGTGGCGGACCCACCTGCGGCTGCACCGGGCGGTGCGATTGCTCGCCGAGGGGTATTCGGTGACCGCGGTGGCCGGTCGCTGCGGCTGGGCCTCGCCCAGCGCCTTCATCGATGTGTACCGGCACGCGTTCGGACGCACCCCGGGCAGTTCGCGACGTGGCAACGATCAGGAGCCGTGATCCCCACCGGGTGATATGCGGCCGACGTATAGGAATGCTGGGGCCGAAATGCCGCCGCCTCTAATTCGGTCTATTCCAATTATGTTGTAAGGGAATGTTTTACGTGTCGATACCTCTTTCGCCGAATGCTGTTCCGGGCGGAAGAATTGGCTAAACTGTGCGCGCCGATCGACGAGTCGGTGGCGTGGGGTGATCGGCCGGGGTCGCCGAATTCGGACAATTCAACAATGGCCGCCGCGGCGGCAGGAAATGGGGAACTGTGCACGGCCGTAGCAGGTTCGCTCCATTGCCGGACAGCCGAGTCGTTTCGACAGTGTTCGCTCGGGCCGCGCGATTCCGGACCGCCGGAGCGGCCGATTTCGGCTGCCCCATGCTCACCGCCGTCGCGGGCCTGGTGGACGCCCATCGGCGCCTGGCGGCGACGCGACCGGGCTGGGACGAGGTGGTGATGACCTGGATCCCGGGCCGGTCCGAACCGGAACTGCCCGGTACGGACCTCGCCGCCGATCCGTTCATCGGAGCCTGGGCGGACGCACAGCGGCGTCTTCTCGTCATAGACCTGGAGGCGCACCGCGTGCTCGGTGAACCGGGCAGCGGTGCGGTGGAACATCACGAGGGATTGGGTGCGGTGTTCGGCCGACTGGCGCATCTGTACACGATGTCGTTCGACCGCTTCGTCCGGGACGGGCCGGAGGCGGCGCACCGGCGGCAACTGGCTCGCGGGTATTTCTCCTACGAAAGTCTCGCGCGTGAATTGGCCTGCGGAGAGAAGTGTCTGCCGCCGCCCGGCGGGTCCGCCGCCGGCCTCGGGGATCGGTAATCGGCCGATCGCACGGCGTAACGGGGCACCGGCCGCCGGGGTTCCTGGAAGCGACCGCGGCCAGTATCCCGGAGGATGCCGAAACCGGGAAGGGCGGGGGCACCACTCCTACTACAACCTCTGTACGACAGTCCTTCCCGTACTCGAGGATTGCGCGCACCGCATGGCTGCTACCCGTGTCCACGGGAAATCACTCCGTGGGCCGATGCGGTGGTCCGGCGCGCGGGCCCAGGATGGTGGTGCCGTCCGCCACGGGGCGGACAGAGTGGAGTGGAGGTTCCATGAAGTTGGAAGCCGGGCAGGTCGCTGTCGTCACCGGAGCCGCGAACGGTATCGGCAGGGCCGTGGCCGCCGCGCTGGTCGATCGGGGGCTACGGGTGGTAGTGGCCGATGTCGAGGCCGAGACGCTGGCGCGGACCGCCGCCGAACTCGGTGACCCGGTGCTCGCCGTGCCGACCGACGTCGCCGATATCGATCAGGTCCGGGCTCTCGCCGACCGGACACTCGCCACCTTCGGCCGGGTGGACCTGGTCGTCAACAATGCGGGCGTGGGTGCGGGCGGGCCGAGCTGGGATATCGCTCCCGCGGAATGGGACCGGGTCTGGTCGGTGAACGTGGGCGGTGTGGTCAACGGTATCCATGTGTTCACTCCGCATCTCATCGCCGGCGGTGGCGGCCATATCGTCAACACCGCTTCGCTGGCCGGGTTGACCGTCGGCCTGTTCGGGGCGCCGTACGCGGCGAGCAAGAGCGCGATCATCTCGATCTCGGAATCACTGCGCGGCGAACTGGACATCATCGCGCCGAATATCGGGGTGACCGTGGTGTGCCCCGGTCCGGTGGATACGCGGATGTTCCGGGGTCTGGCCGAGATGGCCGCGCCGCCCGAGGGTGGGGCGCCGGAGGCGGCGATGTTGCCCGCGGAGGTTCTGGCCGCACTCGCACCGATGAGGGAGGCCGTGGGCGAGATGGCGAAGGAAATGCTGCCCACCGCGCGGGCCGCCGAGATCGTGCTCGCCGCCGTGGAGGCCGGAAAACTGTACGAGACCACGCATCCGGTGATGGCACACGCTGCACGGGAACGCATCGAAACGATTCTCGAATCGTTCGGTGCCTCCGCCGGATAGCGGTGCGCGATCTTCGGATGGAGGCGGCGGTATAACACAGCCCGAGGCCCTGGCCCGGCCCGTATGGCGCAGCACCGGACATCCGCGTTTCCCGTTGGCCGCCCAGGTGGCGGGGCGCTGGTGGGTGCTGCGCCTGAACCCCTTCCCCGACCACTGCCTGTGGACCCTGTTCGTCGACGCGGTGGTCCGCTACGACATCGAGGAAGTGCCGGCTGCCTGGGGGAAGCTGTCTCCGCGGTCGGCGCCACCCCTGGGTCCGGCCGTCGCGGAAACCGTGCTGGCCCCGGTGCGCCACCTGGCCGTCTACGGCAGTGAGGTGGGCCGGCCCTGTGACTGCCTGTGCTGCGGCGACTGAACCGGCCCCGATTCCCAGCAGACTCCCAGCTGTCTCCCCGGCCTGCGCACAGCGACGCGAACTACCGTCGTCGTTATCCGAGGTCCGATCGATGTGATCGGCGAACGATGCAGTGGGACAAGGAGTTTGACAATGAAGCTGAAACCGGCGAGTAGAGTCTTCGCGGCGTTGGTCTGCGCTGCGGGGGTCGGCGGCGCGGCCGTGGCGGGAGCCGGTATGGCCGGCGCCGATCCGGGCCCCGAGAAGAAGATCGTCATCAACGGCCAGGAGCGGCCCGATGTCGACCGGGTGATCCTGCGCGAGGACATCGACCGGGAACTGCCGGGCTATCGGCTGCCCCCGGGCAGCCCCGGCGTGATCATCCTGAAGAGCGGCGAGGTTCAGGCGGTGCCCGAGGGCGCCGTGTTCCGGCAGCACCGCCTGGAGCGGTAACGGCACTGCAATAGCACCTGCCGTCCGCGGACGGCCCCACGAACCGGCCCGAGCCGGATCCCTCGCCACTCGGGTGACCGGTGGCCCGCCGTGCCGACCCGGCGACGCCACCGAGGTCCCGGCCGCCACTGCCCGGCTGCCGGGGCCCACCGGCCCGGTACGCGCCCCACGCGTATCGGGCCGAGTGCGTTCGGGGCGATTCCACTGCGCGGGCGGAACGGGATGGCTTGTCATCAGGCGCAGTGCAACCCGTCGAGCAGTGAATCGAGGATAGGTGTGCGCCGGGTGTCGGCGCGCAGGACGGCGGAGACGGGGATACGGAGGCGGTGGTCGGCCAGCGGAAGCGCGGCGATGCCCTCGGTGGAACTGTTGGCGTAGAGAACCGTCCAGGCGTCGGGGTGGTTGATCAGTTCCATCGTCGCGGTGTGGTCCGGCGGGATGGGCGGGCCGAACGTCGGGCCGGTGGGCAGATCGGCGAAGGCGGTCCGGATGACATTGTGCAGGAGGAACTGTTCGGACTCCGGAGGGAGGAGCAGCGGGTAGGCGCTGAGTTCGGCGAGGGTGACGTCGGTGCGGCCGGCCAGCGGATGCGCGGGCGCGGTGGCCAGCGTGAGGTCTTCCACCCACAATTGCTCGACGACGAGTCCGGCCTGCTGCACACTGCCGCGGATCAGCGCCAGATCGCAATCTCCGTCCGCGACGGCCGCGACCCGCTGGCGGAACGGTTTGATGACGAACTCGATCTCCGCGCCGGGATGCGCCTCGCGAGTGCCGGCGATGGCCGACAGCGATCGGGTGGCGAACGACATATTCGCCGCGAGCCGGATACGGGGGCCGGTGGTACGGATGGAGGCGCGAATGGCCGATTCCAGACCTAGCATCTGCTTGGCGAGCGGTAGTAGCCTGGTGCTCGCGTCGGTGGGGACGACCGAACGGGTCGAACGCTCGAAGAGCTGGACGCCCAGGTCGTGTTCGAGCCGGGCGATCTGGTGGCTGATCGCCGATTGTGAGATGAAGCACCGAGCCGCCGCCCGGCTGAAGCTGAGCTCCTCGCACACCGCGACGTAGTACGTGAGCTGGCGGAGTTCCACTTCGATCTCCATTCATGACCAGAACAGATAAGAGTCATCTCAATTATGCGCCCTGAACCCTGAAATATCTGCCTTACGGATGACGGTTCCTAATGAGTGAAGGAGGCTGTCATGCACAAGGTCACTGAGATCGGCGCCGGCGTCGAGTATGCGGACGTCGTGATCATCGGTTCGGGATTCGGCGGACTCGCCGCGGCCAAACAATTGGCCAAAGCGGGAGTGGACTATGTCCTGATCTCGAGCACGCCGGAACATTTGTTCCAGCCGCTGCTCTATCAGGTCGCCACCGGGGTGTTGGCGTCCGCGGAGATCGCACCCCCGATCGCGAACATTCTGCGTCGGCACAAGGAGGCCGACGTCCGGCTGGGCGAGGTCACCGCCATCGAGCCCGATGCCGCCATCCTGACCTACCGCACCGGCGAGGAGGTCCGCCGGATCCGCTACGGATCGCTGATCGCGGCCACCGGTGCGAGCCAGTCGTACTTCGGTCGCGACGACTTCGCCGACAAGACCTACTCGCTCAAGACCATCGACGACGCCAGGCTGCTCCGGGCCCAGATCGCGCGAGTGTTCCGCGAGGCGGCCCAGGTCGACGAGGAGACCAGGCGGCGGTTGCTGTCGTTCGTCGTGGTCGGCGCCGGGGCCACCGGTGTGGAGGTCGCGGGACAGCTGAAGGAGCTGGCGAAGCGGTACTACCACGAGGAAGTCTCGGTGACCCTGGTCGAGGGCGCCGGTGCGGTGCTACCGCCGTTCGGCGGCGGGCTGTCGGAGTACGCGAAGAAATCGCTGACCCGCATCGGGGTCGAGGTGCTGCTGGGCACCTTCGTCACCGATATCGAGGACGGGCACGTCACGGTCAAGGACAAAGCGGGCACCGAGCGGCAGATCGACGCCGAGACCATCGTGTGGTCGGCGGGCGTGCAGGCGGGCGGTTTCGCGAAACTGCTGGCCGAGGCCACCGGCTGCGAGACCGACCGTGCCGGACGACTGCTGATCAACCCCGACCTCACCGTGGGCGGCTATGCCGATATCTATGCGATCGGCGATATGACGTCACTCAACGGCTACCCGGGCCAGTCGCCGGTGGCCATGCAGGAGGGGCGGCACGCGGCCGACATCATCAGCCGCGACAAGCACCCGGGCACTTCGTTCGTGTACTGGGACAAGGGCAGCATGGCGGTGATCAGCCGGTTCAGCGCCGTCACGAAGCTGAACGACAAGATCACCTTCCAGGGTGTGTTCGCGTGGTTCATCTGGCTGGCCGTGCACCTGTTCTACCTGGTGGGCTTCCGGAACCGGTTCGCCGCGGTCCTGTCGTGGCTGGTGGCGTTCATCGGTACCGGGCGGCCGGGTTTCCAGGAGGTGGACCGGCAACATCTGGAACGGGTGCGCGAACCCGAACGTTTCGTCGCATAGCACCGCGTATGGCGGGCCCGGCGGACGGGCCCGCCCGCAACGCGTCCGAGCGGCGAATTCCAGGTTGCGCCCGGTCCAACGGTGGAGCCGTTTCCGCTGTTCACGCGAACGGGCGGGGGCCGATCGGTGAACGTCGGGTGTGACCTGCGTCTCGTTAACCGAACCGGCATGTCCGCGACATGTTGTGGACGCCCGGACGCCGTGTCGGGCTGGCCTGCTGAGCATTATGGCTATTACGTCCGTGCTGACGGCCCCGGCTCGACCGGCCGCCGGCGAGGATCACCGGTCCCGATACGCACTGATCGTCTCCTCCGACACCGACCATCGCATCGCGGCGCAGCGGTTGCGGTACAACGTATTCGCCAATGAGCCGGGTTTCCGGATCCCCGACGACGGCACGGGGCTGGACGCGGACCGGTTCGACGAACACTGTGATCACATGCTGGTTCGCGACGAGGCCACCGGCGAATTCGTCGGATGCTACCGGATGTTGCCGCCGGACAAGGTCGCCGCCGCCGGCGGATACTACACCGCCACCGAATTCGACCTCACGAATCTCGACCCGGCGGGTATGCGGACCGTGGAGATGGGCCGGGCCTGTGTGGTCCCCGACCACCGCAACGGTTCGGTGCTCACCCTCATGTGGGCGGGAATCCTGCACTACATCCAGCTCACCGGTTACGACTGGGTGATGGGATGCGCCTCGGTCCCTATGCAGAACAGCCCCGGCGACCCGGCCGGGGTCAATGTGCGCGGCGTCCGCGATCTCCTGCTCGGCAAACACGCCTGCGCGCCCGAGAAGCGCGTCCGCCCCTATCGTCCCGTAGTGGTCGACGGGGTGGCCCTCGACGAGCTGCCCGCCCCAGGGCGCCCCAAACTGCCGCCGCTGCTCAACGGCTACCTGCGGCTCGGCGCCGAGATCTGCGGGGAGCCCGCGCACGACCCGGATTTTGCCGTGGCGGATTTCGTGGTGTTGCTGGGGCTCGACACCATCAACACCCGGTATCTGGATCGGTTACGCGACGCGGCCGCGAATTTCGACGGCGGGCGGTGACGCGATGGAAACCGTCGCACAGCAGGTGGACCGGGAACCGGTGCAGGCCGCCACCCCGCACGCCTGGATGCCGGTGAGTCCGTGCGGGACCGGTTGTGTGCAGCAGCGCCCCGAGATCGGTGTCGCCAGGGCCGGGTTGCGGGCGGCGGGTGCCGTATCGGTGCTGCTCGCCTATCCGTTCGTGCACCTCGTCACGCCGCCGTCCCGGCGTTCGGGGGTGCAGCGGAGGTTCGCCCGGACCCTCCTGCGTGCGTGCGGTATCCGGCTGCGGGTGGTGGACCGGCGCGCGGGAGCCGCGGCGATCGGGCCGCGGTACGCCGCGCCGGGCACCGGAGTGCTCGTCGTCTGTGGGCATATCGGCTGGGCGGATATCGTCGTGCTCGCCTCGGTGCAGCCGCTCGCGTTCGTGGCGCGGGCGGATCTGATCGATTGGCCGGTGCTCGGCACGCTCGCCCGGGTGATGCGGGTCATCCCGATCGAGCGGGAACGCCTGCGCCGCCTGCCGGATGTGATCGAGCAGGTCGGGCACCGGCTCGCCGCGGGCGAACGGATCGGATTCTTCCCGGAGGGCACCACCTGGTGTGGCCGTGCCTACGGGTCGCTGCGGCCCGCGCTGTTCCAGGCCGCGATCGATACCGCGACCCCGGTGCAGCCGGTCCGGCTGCGGTACCTGGACGCGCACGGTAACCGGTCCACCGTCCCGGGTTTCGTCGGGGACGACACCTTGGTCGGTTCCATCGTGCGGGTATTGCGGGCCCGGCACCTGACCGCCGAGGTGGTCTTGGCGCCGGTGGAATCGGCGGGCGTCGACCGGAAAGAGCTGGCCCGGCGGTGTGAGCGAGCGGTGCGCGCGGAAGAGCTCACGGACGCCGCGCACGCGGTGCTGGCGGCAGCGGGCCGGCAGCTGACGAAAGCGGCGGTCGCCCCCGTCTGAACCGAGCGGCTCCGGCCAGGCCTACCGGGGTAGGCCCGGCCTTTCTGCTGCTATCTATTGACTCGCTTACCTATGTACCGTCGAACAACGGTCACTTGTCCGCTGTATCAGCGTGCGCTGCCCGTGCCCGGCAGGGCGGGGAGGCCCGGCAGGGCGAAGGGCAGCGGCGGCAGCACCGGCAGCAGGACCTGCGGGAGCAGGCTGGGCGGGGGCGGCGGGATGTAGGGGTTGGGCATATTCCAGTTCGGCGGTGCGCCCCCGCCGCCGCGAGGATTCTCGTGGTGGTCCCAATCGGCGGGTCGGTCGTAGTCGCGGCCGCGGTCGTTGTGCGAATCGCGGTCGGGGTACTGATTGCCGCCGCTGTTGAGGTGGTCCTCCCAGCCGTCGTAATCCTGCCGGTGGTGGTCCTTGTAGCCGTAGTGGCCGTTGTCGTCCCAGCCGAAATCGTCGTTGTCGCCGAAGTCGTCGCCGTCCCAGGCCTGATGATCGTTGTCGTCCCAGCCGTTGCTGTCCCAGCCGGAGCTATCGCCGAAGCTGTCGCTGGAATCGCTGCTGACGTGGGTCGCGCCGATCTGATCGGCGAGGGCGGGGCCGGCACCGGCGGCCAGCGGCGCGAGGGTGATGACGGCGAGCGCGGCGATCCGCGCCGCGAGACGGCGGGCGCGCTGTTCGTGGTTTCGGTTCATCGGTGGGGTCCTCACTCGGTCACGCCCCCGTTCGTCATCCGGGGCGGATCGCACTCCGCGAGTGCTTATTGATACATCGATTACCGTACCGCTGAATAACGGTACGTTCAATAGGTAGATGTCAAGCGGGGTGATCGGTGCAACTGTTGGGGCGGAGTCCCCCGCCCGGCCTCGGGCCGCGGCGCCACACGGGTTTCCGGCGTGCGTGACACAGCGGGTGCCATATGCGGCTACGGTGGTGAGGAAGACCGTTGAGCAGCCGTCCGGCTGCCGAACTCCGAGGGACCCGGTCGCGATGTGCCCCCGGCCCCCGGGAAGCTCCGCTCGGCAGCACCGGCGCCGAGTGCCATGGGTTTCGGATGGGTACCCCCGAAAGGTCACGCCCCCGATCCGACGCGGACCGCCGGCGCGGGACCCACCCCCTCGACCTCTGCTGTACGGAACTCGTGCCGGCAGCGCACACCGAAGATCGGAGCACGACCATGTACGACGACCATCCCGGGCTGTTCAGTCACGTCCCCGCCGAACCCGAGCCGTACGCGTTACCGGCCGACGATCACCATCCGGTCTTCCTCACCGCGGCTCCCGAGACCGACAGCCCCGCCGCGCCGGACGCCGGTACCAAGTAGCGATGCCGGGCCGGGCGCAAGACCTCGGTTATGCGGCGGGCTGGCGCCTGGTGCGGGCCCTGCCGCACCGCTCGGCGGTACGCCTGTTCGACGCGGCCGCCGACCGGATCGCGCGCCGCGACGGCGGTCCGGTCCAGTTGCGGCGCAACCTCGCCCGGGTCCTCGGCGTCGACCCCGCGCAGGTTCCGCCGGAGCTGGTCCGGGCGAGTCTGCGTTCCTATGCCAGATATTGGCGGGAGGCCTTCCGATTGCCCGCGATGGATCCGTCTGTGCTGGCGGACACCATCGAGTCCTCGGCCACCGGACTCCACCGGATCCGGGAGGCGTACGCCGCCGGTCGCGGTGTGGTGATCGCCCTGCCGCACAGCGGGAACTGGGACCTCGCCGGGGTCTGGCTCGTACAGCGGGTCGGTACGCCGACCGTGGTCGCCGAACGCCTGCGGCCGGAGTCGCTGTTCCGCCGGTTCGTCCGCTTCCGGGAGGGGCTCGGCTTCGAGATCATCCCGCTCACCGGTGGCGACACACCCCCGTTCCGGCTGCTCACCGACCGGCTGCGCGCGGGCGGTGTGGTCTGTCTGCTCGGTGAGCGTGATCTGTCCGGCCGGGGTGTGCCGGTGACCTTCTTCGGGGCGCCGGCGCGGTTACCCGCCGGGCCCGCGCGGCTGGCCATCGATACGGGCGCCCCGCTGCTGCCTGTGCACTGCTGGTTCACGGCGGACGGATGGGGATTCTCGGTCGGGGACCCGATCGATACCTCCCGCGGGGTCGAGGCCGCCACCCAAGAGCTGGCCGACCGGTTCGCCGCCGGTATCGCCGCCCATCCCGCGGACTGGCACATGTTGCAGCGGGTCTGGACGGAGGGATGAGGGGGTGCCGCCGGGCCCGCTCGGGCGGGCGCCGGATCCGCCCACGTCGGCCGCTCCCGAGCCGGGGGGAATAAGCGCCGACTCCGGACAGCTGTCCTTTACTGGTCGTGAAGGTCGCAGTCTCGGCAGGTAGAGACCCGGCTGCGGCGAGTCCGCGGAGAATGACCTGCCGTTCACAGATGGACATGCGCTCGGTGTCTCTCACCCGCACCGGAGGTCTCGGCCCGGCATGATCGGTGCAGTGAAGCGGCGCGTGCGCCGGCAACGCGGTCGCGGACCGGATTTTCGACCGGGAGGCACGCGGCAGGGTGGATGGGGCTACTGTAGTAACGAACACCGTCGAGCAGCCGATCGGCTGCCGAATCCGACAGGACCTCTCTCGACTGCCGCAGTCCCGTTACCTCAGGGCAGGGGTTGCTCCACTCGACATTCCGGCGCGGAGTGTCTGCGGGTTCGGGTGATAGCCCCGCGGATGGCCCGGACCGCCGGTCGGCTGGACCACACCACCACAGGACGCGCATCTCGACCCTGCCTGCCGCGACTCTCAGCGGCAGCGCACACCGAAGATCGGAGCACGAACATGTACGACGACAACCCCGGACTATTCAGTCACGTCCCCGCCGAACCCGAGCCGTACTCGATATCGGCCGATGCTCCGCAACCGGTGTTCCTTACCGCGGTGCCCGAGCCGGACACCGCCACCCGCCCGGACGCCGGTTCCAAGTAGATCGGTTGTGGCCAGGGGCCGACGCCCGTGCGTGCGTTGTCCGGCCGGTGGGCGGTCCGTCTCTGTGGGTCCGGATGCTGCACTATCCCGCCCACCGAAACCCGTGACGTCGCCGGTGCAGCAGGCAGTCGTTCCTCGTATCAGCCGCGGCCCCGACCATCGCGTTCGTGCGGCACGAGCAGCAGACGTGGCTTACCTCGAGCGAAGTGAGCGAGGTCGTCGTCAGGCGTTGCGGTAGTTCACCAGCCGCTTGACAAACACAGCGGAACCCCCGCTTCCTTGGAGGGCTGGAACATCCGCACGAAGTCTCTGTTGCGTAGCCGATCCCCGTCCTGTCGCCCCCCCCGGCCTCCTGGCCCAGGCCCTGGCCCCGGCTGGATAAGGCGCCCGGGACGGACGGCCGGGGTGTCGAGGCGGTGGCCGGTATCGGGCCACCACGCGACCGCGATTCGGTAGCCGAGGAGGCAGCCGGCCAACTGACAGATCGTGATCACCGGCCGAAGATGCAGTCCACCAGCTTGTTACCGGTGCCGGCATCACCACCCCGGTACCGAGCCTCTCCGCGCGATACCGGGCAACCAGGTGTTCACCGACCTTCTCCGGTTAACGGGGGGAGCCGGTAGTGCAGCGCGAGGAAGGCTCGGTGAGCATCGCGGGCTCGGCGACGGCGCGCCGGGTCATGAGCACCGCTTGTGAAGTCGGCGGGCTGCCCGAGTTCAGTCGGCCAGGGTTCGCCAGTCCTGTCGCGCTGCCCACTGTTCGAGGGTTGACGTGGTCAGGCCGTAGCGGGCGGCGTGGTGCGGGCGTGCGGGGTAGCCGACGCGGTCGGTCCACGTATCACCCCACGCCGACGGTGCACCGACGCGCTTCGCCTGCTCCTCCGGGGAGATGAAGACGGCTGTGATTTCGCGACCGGTGGCTTTGGTGAGGGTGTCGGCGATTTCGGTGTGTGTCAGCGCGTCGCCGGCGAGTTCGATTTCGGCTTCGTGAAACGTGTCGGGATCGGCCACGGCGGCGGCGACCGCTGCTCCGAAGTCGTCCGCGTTGATCAGCACCAACACGGCCTCCGGGCTCGCCGAGGTGACCAGCTTGCCCTGAGGCAGTTCGGGAAACTGAAAAGCCAGCTTCGACGGCAGGAGGTAGTTGTCCATGTAGAAGGCGGGCTTGAGGATGGTCCAATGGTCGAAGCCCGCCTGCCGGACCACGTCCTCCGCGGCTTCCTTCTCGTCCCAGTACGCCTTCATCACAGGGTCGGTGATCTCGATGTCCGGATGTTGTTTGCGCCACCCGGTTGCCGAGACGGAGGTGTGGATGATCTGAGCGACGCCCGCGCGTTTGGCCGCGGTGGCGATATTGCGGGCCTGGCGCTGCTCGGCGCCGGGATCGGCCGGGTCGACGCCCGCGAGTTGTACGGAGAAGACCGCGTGGTGTCCGGTGGCGGCGGCCTCGAGGGATGCGGGGTCTTCCAGGTTTCCGGTCGCGATGGCGGCGCCCTGGGCGGCGAGCGGCTGGGCGGGGGCCGAGGAGGGGTCGCGCACGAACGCGGTCACGGGATGTCCCGCGCGCAGGAGCGCCTTGATAGCGGCGCCGCCCTGCATCCCTGTCGCCCCCGTTACCAGCACCTTCGCCTTGTCGTTCGATGTCACAGCACGTCCTGCTTTCGGTTGGCCTCGATTGATCGGCTTACGGGCACCCTCAACTAGAGACTGTATAGTATCGAGTCTCGAGTGTATCTAGTTGATGGGTGTGCTTGAGCGGAGGCCGGCCGGTAGCCGGCCGTGCAGGCGGGACGCGGAATCGAGAAGCCGGCCGGAAGAGCCTCAGCCGTTGGGGGTGCCACCGACGAGGGGCAGCAGTACCTGGTCCACCAGGCGGGCTATCCCCTCGACGTCGAGAACGGCACCGAGCAGGTCCTCCTGCAGGACCAGCACCCCGACGGCCGCGGCGATCTCCAGCCTGCCCGGCGCCAGCAGCCGCTCGACCCGCTCCGCGGTGATTTCGCCGCGCTCTCGAGCGCGGTGCAGACAGGAGGCGATTCCCTCACGCTGCACGGTGATGTACCGCTCCCGCAAGGTGTCGGCGATCTGCGGGTGTGAGGCGGTGGCCGCGGCCAGCACAGCCGAGAAGCGACGCTCCCGGGGTCGCAAGCACGCGGAACTGTGGGTCAGCGTGGTGATGAGGTCCTCGCGTAGCGTCGCGGCGGCCGTGGCTCCGGCCGGGGCAGCGGGGATCATGATGCTTTCCAGGGCGTCGGCGACCAGGTCTTCGCGCGAGGCCCAGCGACGGTAGACGGTGGCCTTGGCCACCTCCGCGCGCGCGGCCACCGCACCCATGGTGAGATCGGCGTACCCGCTCTCGACGATCAGGTCCAAGACCGCTTCGATAATGCGCGCATTCCGCGCCTCGTCACGGATAGGCCCGAAGGCCCCACTGGGACGCTGGCGTCCAGCGGGGCGGGTCGACCTGGTCATACGCACGACGGTATCGCATCCGCTTCCCCTGCCATCGGGGTCGAGGAGGCGCAAGAGTTCGTCGAAGTCCCCGCCGCGTGCGGCGGTGAGGAACGCATCGACGACGCGGCGTGGACCGGCCAGGTTCGGATCCGGGCCCGGCCTCGCCCCGTGGACTGGGCGCCGGAGCTTTTGGGTGGTCTGTGGAGTGCGGTCGACGATGGGCCCGATCCGCTCATATGGCAGGGCGAACATGTCGTGCAGGACGAAGGCGAGTCGTTCGGCCGGGATCAACGATTCCAGCACCACCAGTAGGGCCGGCCGACCGAATCGGCGAGCACCCCGGCCGAGCAGTGGACCGCTGTCGCGGTCTGATAATTCGACACCGCCGGCTGTGGGGCCGGGGCGATTGCGCTCCGGCCCTACAGCATTGCCGGTGCCCGGTACCTCCGCGGAATCACCCGGCAGCGTCCGGTCGCATGGCTTTGAGGAAAACCTCGACGAGAGTGTCGGCGTATTCGATGGTCAGCGGTCCGGACCGGAGCAGCCAGCGCTGATAGAGGGGCGCGTAGAGCAATTCGAGCGCCAGGTCGAGGTCGGCGTGGGCGTCGAGTTGCCCGGCCCGTTGCGCGCTACGGAGCCGGTCCTTCTTGGCCTCGTCCAAAGGGCCGGACAGCTTGGCGTGGTACTGGGCGGCCAGGGCGGGGTCGTTGATGATCTCGGTGTTGAGCGCGCGGATCGGTCCCTCGAACGCGGGGTCGGCGAATTCGGCCACCGTCGCCCGCATCACGGTCTCGAGGTCGGCTTTCAGGTCTCCGGTGTCGGGCAGTGCCATGCTCTGGTCCGGGCCCTCTTCACTGAGCGCCAGGAAGGCGTCCAGGACCACCGCGCCTTTGGAGGGCCACCAGCGGTAGATGGTCTGTTTGCCCACGCCGGCCCGGGCTGCGATGGCCTCGACGGACAGCTTCGGATACCCCAACTCGGAGACCAGCTCCCGGGCCGCGGCGAGGATGGCCTGCCGGGAGCGCTCACTGCGACGGGCGGGATCGGGCTGCTTGACCATGCTCGGATCATAACCGCTAAGCAAGACGAGTCGGTCCGTCTTGCCAAAACCGATGGCGAGACGTATCGTCTTGTCTCGTCACGATCGATCGAGAATGAGGAGGTGGAGCCCATGACCCGGGTATGGCTCATCACAGGCGCGTCACGAGGACTGGGCCGGGCATTCACGGAAGCGGCACTCCAGGCCGGCGATCGGGTGATCGGGGCCGCGCGCAACGTCGAACCCCTCGCCGACCTCGCCGCGCAGTATCCCGACGACCTGGTACGACTACCGCTAGATGTCACCGACCGCGCAGCCGTGTTCGCGGCCACCGAGCGGGCGGTCGCTGCCTTCGGAAGGCTCGACATCGTGATCAACAACGCCGGCGCCATGCTGCTGGGGATGGTGGAAGAGGCCGGCGAAGAGCAGATCAGAGCCCACTTCGACGTCAACCTGTTCGGCGCGGTGTGGGTGACCCAGGCCGTGTTGCCGCACCTGCGCGCCCAGGGTGGTGGACGCATCCTGCAGGTCACCACGATGGGCACCGGCGGCGGGTTCCCCATGGTCGGCATGTACGCGGCCGGCAAATCGGCGCTGGACTCGGTGAGCGAGGCCGTGGCGATGGAGGCCGAGCAGTTCGGCGTCAAGCTCACCATCGTCCAGATGGGCGGCTACGACACCGGCCTGTTCACCACCGGCACCACTGCGACGACACCCGATCCGCACTATCAGAAGCTGCGCGACGAACTGATCGAGATGTGGGGCGACGAGGCGGGTCCCGCCCCGGCCACCGCCGCTCCCGTGATAATGGAGCTGGTGGACCTGCCGGACCCGCCACGGCGCCTCATCGTCGGCTCCGGGTCCTTCGATGTTGTCCAGCAGGACCTTCAGGACCGCGCGGCTCAGTATCGTGCCTACGAACACCTCAGCCGCAAAGTGCCCGGCTGACCCTGACAACACGAACAGTCAACCCAAGGCAGGGCGGATATCAGAAGCGGCTACCGGCACCGGCGCCCCTGCCGAGGGTGGCCCGGGGTACATCCGGCATGCGGCGATCTACGCGTGCCACAAGGTGATCGACTGGATCTCGGTCAGTCGATGCCTTCGACGATGCGGAAGTCGCGCTCGACGCCGTCGGAGAGGACGACCAGCGCCTCCCGGTAGGCCGCACTCTCGTGCGCCGCGACGGCCTGCTCGAAGCTGTCGAACTCGATCAGGACGGTGCGCTCGGCGATTCCGGCGTCATGCGCCACGACCCGACCGTCACGGGCGAGGACCCGACCGCCCCCGGCCTTGACGGCCGGAGCGGCCAGCTTGTTGTAAGCAGCCAGCTTCTCAGGGTCTGAAATGGTGCGGTAGGCGCTGACCCAGTAGCCCTTGGGCATGGAACCTCCAGTGTTGGGATGAGTGCATCTGACTTACGGGTTGGTCTCGGACGAGCGTCGGCGGGTGAGAGCGAGGCTTGTCAGCGTCGCGATCGCCATGGCGCCCATGCCGACCAGCGCCGCGGTGGTGTAGGCGCTGTTGTCGGGGAAGAGGTGGCCGGGGCCGGTGCCCGCGGCGAGGATCAGGCCGCCGATGGCGCTGCCCAGGGAGTACCCGACGCTGCGGACGACGTAGTTGAAGCTCATGGCGCTCGACGTCTCGCTTTTGGGGGTGACGGACAGGATGACGCCGGGCATCGCGGCCGAGAAGCCGCCGACGCCGAAGCCGAGCACGCCCATCGCCGCGAACAGTTCGGCCAGGTCCGACCGGGCTGCCGCGAACAGGGCGAACCCGCCGCCGACCACGACGGCGCTGCCGGCCAGGAGCAGGGGGTCGGCGATCCGCGTCCGGACCCGCGGCGTGAGCTTGCCGGCGACGAACCCCAGCACCGAGAACGGGATGAGGACCAGCCCGGCGACGAAGGTCGTCAGCCCGAAGCCGTAGCCGGCGCCGTGCGGCGTCTGCGCGTACCGGGTGATGAGCGTGAGCAGGAGGTACATGCCGATCCCGCCGACGAACATGGCGAGGTTCGCCCCGGCCACCGCCGGGTGCCGCACCGCCCGCACATCGACCAGGGGCGTCGTGCTGCGCAGCTCGATGACGGCCCAGACGCAGAGCAGCACCACCGCGACGCCGGCGAGGCCCGCCGCCACGGCGAGGTGCCGGCTCCACAGATTCCGTTCGCCGGCGAGGAACAGCGCCAGGACCAGCGCAGCGGCCAGGACGACCGCGCCAGCCACGTCCACGTGGGCGGAGCGGCCCTCGGGGGCTTCGGGCATGGAGCGCCACGCGGTCAGGAGGGCGGCGGCGGTGACGACCAGGCCGAGGCCGTAGGCGGCCCGTACCCCGCCGAGCTCGGCGAGCAGTGCGGCCAGCGGGTAGCCGACGCCGGCCCCGATGATCGAGACCACCGAGATCAGGGCGATCACGGCGGCGCTGCGCTCCTCGGGGAGATGGTCCCGGGCCACGCCCATCATCAGCGCCGTCAGCCCGAGCCCGACGCCCTGGGCCGCCCTGCCGGCCAGCAGCCACGCGAACGGCAGCGGCAGCACGGTGAGCGCGCTGCCGGCGACGACGATCGCCAGCGTGGCGAGGATCGTGGCCCGCCGATGTGGGCCGGCTCCGAGCCGTCCCAGGACCGGCGTGGCGACCGCGCCGCTGAGCAGCGCGACGGTCAGCGTCCACTGCGCGCTGCCGAGCGAGACGTGGAACGAGGTCGCCACGCTGGTGATGAGCGGCGCCCCGAGGCCGGCGACCGCCGCCACGACCAGAGCGATGAACATCAGAGCGGGGACCAGCAGCCGCGCCTCGGAACGCGCCACCGGGTCCTTCACCGCAACCCCGCCGACCGGCTGCCCGGTCACTGCTTAGGCCCTTCGCGGTCCTGGCTTTCGAGCTCTGCCAGATGCTTCAGCGCCGGAAGGGCCGCCACCAGCGCCTCGACCTCGTCGCCGGTGAGCTCGCCGATCAACCGCTCGAACGCGTGGACGCCCGCCTGGCGCCGCGTCCGGACATAGGAGGCGCCGGCCTCGGTCAGGCATACCAGCGTGACCCGCTTGTCGGACGCGTCGCCCCGCCGCTCGACCAGGCCGGACTCCTCCATCACCCGGACCAGGGCGGTCATCGCGGGCTGGGTGACGCCCTCGACCGCGGCCAGATCGGTGATGCGCCGCGGGCCGGTCCGGTCCAGGGTGGCCAGGGTGGCGGCGGACGTCAGGCTCATATCCCGGGGCAGGCGTCTCGCGGCCCTGGTGGCCAGGCCGTAGAGGGCTGCCCCGATGGCGGCGGACGCGCCAGGAGCGGTGTCTTGACGACTCACGCTCGAAGCATAACACTTTTATATTCATAGTTTATGGAAATCCCGTGGTGCAGTCCCGGCGCCCCGCCGGTGTTCGGAGATCGTTTCTCGAACGGTCGAGCCGCGACGGACTCCGGCGCCGAAACGCCCAGGTCGCCGAATCTCGCCGACTGTTCAAAAACATGTCGTCCAGTCAGTTTGTCCAATAACGACTTGGCACCCTTCCCGTCCCGCGGGGCCGGCAACTCGAGGGCTACCTGCACTGGGCCCACCTCTACGCCGAGGCCGGTGTGGACGTGGCCGCCGAGCCGAGCGTCCTGGGCCGCCCTCGGCCGAATCGACAAGGAGCTGTTTCGCGTCGCTCGAGTCGTATCAGTTCGGCGAAGGCCGGTGTCCGGCGTGCCGCCGCTGGAGCCGCCTGCCATAGCTCTTGCTCCACTGGACGACGATGACCAGCATGACCACGAGCAGCAGGGCGCTGAGCAGCGGGACGGAGTCGACGGGCAGCGTGTAGGCCATGACGACGCGCGAGACGGCGTCGATCACGAAGGCGCAGCCCCAGGCGGCCGTCATGATCCGCATGACTCTGCGGAACGCGGGTTCCTTCTCCCAGTTGTCACGCCAGGACTGCGCGCTGGACGGGGGCAGCATGGCCAGCATCGTGGTCAGGATGAAGGGGTGGCGGCCCAGCAGCGAGCCGAGCATCCACAACCCGATCAGGGCGGTGATGTAGCTCTCTCGGGCCAGCAGCAGCCGGGGGTCGCTGGTGAGCAGACCCACCGCGGTGCCGCAGAGCAGCATGCTGAGCGTGAACAGGGTGACACGGTTGACCCGTCGTCGCCGGGCGAGGGTGTGGCCGATCCGCAGAATCGGGACCGCGCCGCTGATGACCAGTGCGAGCCACTGGTCGATTCCGGCCATCCGCAAGCCGTAGAACAGGGCGAGGGGCAGGGCGGCGTCCAGCCCGAGCGAGATCAGTTCACGACGTGGATCGCGTTCCGGCGAGGGGGTCATTTCGCTTCCCGGGCGGTGGCGAGTCCGAAGAGGGTGACCAACTCGCCGGTGTAGGAATCGATGTCGAAGTCGGTGTCCGCGACCAGGTGACCGGCGGCGGCGTCCACGGCCGCGCGGATTGCCAGCGCCATGGGACGCGGGGCGAAGTCCCGGAACTCCCCGGACTCTTGGCCGTCGCGCAGGATCTGCTCCAGATGGTCGATCACCGGCTCGCTGTCCTGCGGGGCGAAGCGCGGGCCGCCGTCGTCGCCTCGCAGATTGGCCAAGATGATGAGCAGCGCGACGATGTGGGTCGGGTGCGCCTTGATGAACCCCAAGTTGGCCTGGAGATAGGCGCGCAACGAACCGGCCGCGGTCGTCTCGCCTGCCACCCGAGAGGCGATGGCCTCACCGGCGCGGGTGAAGACGTCGATGACGACGTGCGTGAGTAGTTCGTCCTTACTGGCGAAGTGGTACGCGACCCCGCTCTTGCTGATCCTGGCCTGCTGCCCGATCTCTGCCAGCGAGGCCCGTGAGAACCCGACGGACGCGATCGTCTCGATCGCGCACTCGATGATCTGGGCACGCCGCGCACGCTCGATGAAGCTGCGATCATCCTGAACGCTTGGACGGTTTACTGAACGCATAGACGGATACTAGCAAAGCCGCCTGGCTGTACGACCAGCGCGGCATATCCGTTGCGGACGCTTGGAATCCGGGAATGTCGGTGGTGCCTGCGTGGTTGTGAATCGCGTGCAAATCGTAGAAAAATCGTAGAAAGCGGGGGTAGACCCCACGGATGTGCAGGTCAACGGTGGGATAGGCTTTGTCGGTCATGAAGTCGGTTTTCCCGGGTGCTGTCAGCGGTGTGCCCACGACGGTCTACCTCGATCATGCGGCGACCACACCGATGCTGCCCGCCGCGATCGAGGCGATGACGGCTGCCTTCGCGCAGGTCGGGAACGCGTCCTCGCTGCACGGCTCGGGCCGGGCGGCCCGGCGCCGGCTGGAGGAGTCGCGCGAATCGATCGCCGCGGACCTCGGCGCCCGGCCCTCCGAGGTCATCCTCTGTTCCGGCGGAACCGAGAGCGACAACCTCGCGGTCAAGGGGATCTATTGGGCCCGGCGGGACGCGGACCCGCGCTGTCACCGGATCCTGGCCGCCGCCGTCGAGCACCACGCGGTGCTCGACGCCGTGGAATGGCTGGAACGGCATGAGGGCGCCCGGGTCACCTGGTTGCCGGTGGACGCCGAGGGAATTGTCTCCCCGGAGACGCTGCGGGCCGAACTGGCCGCGCATCCCGGCGAGATCGCGCTGGTCACCGTGATGTGGGCCAACAACGAGGTCGGGGCGATCCAGCCGATCCGGGAGCTGGCCGAGATCGCGCGGGACGCCGGAGTGCCGATGCACAGCGACGCGGTCCAGGCCGCCGCGCAGCTGCCGATCGATTTCGGCGCCGCCGGGCTCGCCGCCGCGAGTTTCGCCGGGCACAAGCTGGGCGGGCCGCACGGGGTCGGCGTCCTCCTGCTCGGCCGCCAGGTGGGTTGTGTGCCGCTGCTGCACGGCGGCGGCCACGAACGGGACCTGCGCTCGGGGACCTCGGATGTCGCGGCGGTGGCCGGGCTGGCCGCGGCCCTGCGGCAGACCGTGGCCGAGATGCCGGCCCGGTCCGCCGAACTGTCCGGCCTGCGCGACGACCTGATCGCGGGCGTGCGGCAGGCCGTCCCGGACGCGATACTCAACGGACCCCACGACGACCGCCGGCTGCCCGGTAACGCGCACTTCACCTTCCCCGGCTGCGAGGGTGATTCGCTGCTGATGCTGCTGGATGCCGCGGGAATCGAATGTTCGACCGGTTCGGCGTGCACGGCCGGGGTGGCCTCGCCGAGTCATGTCCTGGTCGCGATGGGTGTCGCGGCCCGTGACGCGCGGGGGTCGCTGCGGTTTTCCCTTGGACACACCTCGCAGCGCTCCGATATAGAGGCAGTACTGGAAGTACTGCCGCAGGTGGTGGAACGAGCCAGGGCCGCGGGTCTGGCCGGTGCGAGAGGAGGTGCGTAGCGTATGCGAGTGCTCGCCGCGATGAGTGGTGGAGTCGATTCCGCGGTGGCGGCGGCACGGGCCGTCGACGCCGGGCACGAGGTGGTCGGCGTGCATCTGGCGCTGTCGAGTGCGCCCGGTACGTTGCGCACCGGATCGCGCGGCTGCTGTTCGAAGGAGGACGCGGGCGACGCCCGCCGGGCCGCCGATGTGCTCGGCATCCCCTTCTACGTCTGGGATTTCGCGGACCGTTTCAAAGAAGACGTGATCGACGATTTCGTCGCGTCCTACGCGGCGGGGGAGACACCCAACCCCTGCCTGCGCTGCAACGAGAAGATCAAATTCTCGGCGCTCGCCGATCGGGCCATGGCGCTCGGCTTCGACGCGGTGGTCACCGGCCACTACGCCCGGCTCGCCGACGGTGTGCTGCGCCGGGCGGTGGACGCGGACAAGGACCAGTCCTATGTTCTTGCGGTGCTGACCGCCGAGCAGCTGTCGCGGGCCATGTTCCCGGTGGGGGATACGCCCAAGCCGCAGATCCGGGCCGAGGCGGCCGAACGGGGCCTCGCGGTCGCGAACAAGCCGGACAGCCACGACATCTGCTTCATCCCGTCCGGGGACACCCGGGCGTTCCTGGGCGCGAAGATCGGGATCCGCCCCGGCGCCATCGTCGACTCGGGCGGCGCGGAGCTGGGCCGGCACGAGGGTGTGCACGGATTCACCATCGGCCAGCGCAAGGGTTTGGGCCTGCCCGGGCCGGGCCCCGACGGCACACCGCGCTACGTCACCGATATCGACCCCGATTCGGGCACCGTGCACGTCGGCTCGGCCGATGATCTGCTGGTGTGGTCCATCGAGGCCGACCGGGCCGTCTGGACCGGCGGCGCGGCGCCCACCGAACCGTTCGACTGCGTGGTGCAGGTCCGCGCGCACGGCGGCACCGCGCCCGCGACGGCCGAGGCGGTCGGCGACGGTCTCGCGGTGCGGCTGCGCGAACCGCTCAGCGGGGTCGCGCGGGGGCAGGCCGTGGTGTTGTACCGGCCCGACAGCGCGGGCGACGCGGTGCTCGGCAGCGGCACCATCACCGCGACCGCGCGTACCGCGCCGGCGGGCGTACCACGATGAACCTCTCCGGTCTCCCGGCCGGGATCGCGACGGGGGTGGGATCGTGGCCGGGCACCGATCCCCGGGAAGCCGCGGCGGTGATCGTCGGCGAGCTGACCGGTCTGCCGCATCTGGTGGAACTACCGGCCCGCGGCGTGGGCGCCGATATGGTCGGGCGGGCTTCGGCGCTGCTCGTGGACATGCGATTCGACACCACCCCGCGCGGCTACCGCCTGGCCGCCCGGCCGGGTGCGGTTTCGCGGCGTGCGAGCGATCTGCTGCGCACCGATCTGGACGCACTCCAGGAAGCCTGGGAGAACGCCGGGCTGCGTGGATCCGGCCGCCCGGTGAAGGTGCAGGCCGCCGGGCCGCTGACCCTCGCCGCGCAGGTGGAGCTGGCCGGTGGGCACCGGGTACTGACCGATCGGGGCGCGGTACGCGATCTGGCCGAATCGCTGGCCGAGGGTCTGGCCGCGCATATCGCCGAGGTCGGGTCGCGGCTCGAGGCCGAGGTGGTGCTACAGCTGGACGAACCGTCGCTGGGCGCCGTGCTGACCGGCTCCCTGCGTGGGGCGAGTGTGCTGAACACGGTGGCGGCCGTACCGGAGCCGGAAGCGCTGGCGCTCCTGGAAACGGTGCTGGCGTCCCAGGGTGTGCCCACGGTGGTACACAGTTGCGCGAGCCCGCCGCCACTGGCCTTCCTGGGGCAGACTTCCGCGGCCGCGCTGGGGTTCGATCTGGCCGCGGTATCGGGCACCGCCGGTCTGGACGCGCTGGGTGAGGCGCTGGACGGGGGCAAACAGCTGGTTCTCGGGCTCGTACCCACTACCCGCCCTGCCGCCGCGGCGACCTGGCGCGAGATCGCCGAACCGGGCGCTCGACTGGTCGATCGGCTCGGTTTCCCGCGCGCCGACCTGGCGCGTCGGGTGACGGTGAGTCCCGCCTGCGGTCTGGCCGCGGCGCCGGTGAGCTGGGCCCGGGACGCGCTGCGCCTGGCCGTCGATACCGCGGAGGCCTTCACGCGGGACCCGGAGTCTCTCGTCGCCGGGTGATGCCGATCGGGCGTCGCGCGCGCGTCGCCGGGTGATGCCGACGACTCCGTTCGCGGCCGCTGCCATATCGCGGCAGGTATCCCGCCACCCGGGCCGGGCCTGCCGCGGCGAACCGAGCGACGAAACCGCGACTTACTACCGGTGCGCGGGCGGTGAAACCGCGACCGGTTCCCCGTGCGCGGGCGATCGGGAAGCGAAGGCACTATCGGGTAGCTGCCGACCGGGCGATCGGGAAGCGAAGGCACTATCGGGTAGCTGCCGACCGGCGGTCCGCTGCTGTCACAGGCTTGCCGGCCGTAGCGGGCCTCGGTGTGCCGGGAATGCCCGGCGACGTGCGGTAACAGTGCTCGGGGGTGTCGGTGGGCTGGACTACCCTGCGAGATGTGAGTGACACCGTTGGCCCCATCGAACAGGACGATGTCCGCGGAGCGGCCGCTCCCGCCCCGGCCGCCGGCGCAGAGCGGGTGCGCTGGCAGGAGCTCGCCGATACGGTGCGCGAGCATCAGTTCCGCTACTACGTGCGGGACGCGCCGATCATCTCCGACGGTGAATTCGACACGCTGTTCCAGCAGCTGCTGGCGCTGGAGGAACGCCATCCCGACCTGCGCACGCCCGATTCGCCGACGCAGCTGGTGGGTGGGGGTTTCGCTACCGATTTCACCCCGGTCGACCATCTCGAGCGGATGCTGTCGCTGGACAATGTGTTCTCCGAAGCGGATATGCGGGCCTGGGCGGCCCGCGTCGAGGAGGAGACCGGCCCGGGCCTGCACTATCTGTGTGAGGTGAAGATCGACGGGGTGGCGTTGAACCTGGTGTACCGCAACGGGAAACTGGAGCGCGGCGCGACCCGGGGCGACGGGCGCACGGGCGAGGACGTCACCCTCAATGCCCGCACCATCGAGGACATCCCGCGCGAACTGAACGCCGATACCGAGTTCCCGATTCCGGACCTGCTCGAAGTGCGCGGTGAGGTGTACTTCCGGCTGGCGGATTTCGAAACCCTCAATGCGGCGATCGTGGCCGAGGGCAAACCGCCGTACGCCAACCCGCGCAACACCGCGGCCGGTTCGCTGCGGCAGAAGGATCCCTCGGTCACCGCGCGACGGCGGCTGCGGATGATCTGCCACGGGCTCGGGCGCACCGAGGGTTTCACGCCGCGGTCCCAGCACGAGGCCTACCGCGCGCTGGCGGCCTGGGGTCTGCCGGTCTCCGCGCACACCCGCCTGGTGCAGGGGGTGGACGCGGTACTCGAACGGATCTCCTACTGGGCCGAGCACCGCCACGATATCGAGCACGAGATCGACGGCCTGGTGGTGAAGGTCGACGAACTGTCGCTGCAGCGGCGGCTCGGCGCCACCTCGCGGGCCCCACGCTGGGCGATCGCCTACAAGTACCCGCCCGAGGAGGCCACCACCACGCTGCGCGATATCGCGGTGAACGTCGGCCGGACCGGCCGGGTCACCCCGTTCGCCATGATGGAACCCGTCGTGATCGCCGGTTCCACGGTCGCCATGGCGACCCTGCACAATGCGGCCGAGGTCGTGCGCAAGGGGGTGCTGATCGGGGATACGGTCACCATCCGGAAGGCCGGGGACGTGATCCCGGAGGTGCTGGGTCCGGTGGTGGACGCCCGCACCGGCGACGAGCGGGCCTTCGTGATGCCCACCCACTGCCCCGAATGCGGCACCGAACTCGCCTACGAGAAAAAGGGCGACGCCGATATCCGCTGCCCCAACCAGCGGAGCTGTCCCGCGCAGCTGCGGGAGCGGGTGTTCCATGTGGCCGGTCGCGGCGCCTTCGATATCGAGGCACTGGGCTACGAGGCGGCGATCGCGCTGCTGAATTCCGGCGCGATCACCGACGAGGGGGACCTGTTCGATCTCGACGCCGACCGTCTGCGCAACGTCGCGCTGTTCGTCAACAAGAACGGCAGCCTCTCGGCGAACGGCAACCGGTTGCTGAGCAATCTGGCCGCGGCGAAGGACCGCCCGCTGTGGCGGGTCCTGGTCGCGCTGTCCATCCGGCATGTCGGGCCGACCGCCGCGCGGGCGCTCGCGGCCGAGTTCGGCAGTCTGGAACGAATCGAACAGGCATCGCTGGAGGAGCTGGCGGCCGCCGAGGGCGTCGGGCCGACCATCGCCACCGCCGTCGCGGAATGGTTCGCCGTCGACTGGCATCGCGCCATCGTGGACAAATGGCGGGCCGCGGGGGTGCGGATGGCGGACGAACGCGACGAATCCATCCCCCGCACACTCGAGGGGCTGTCCATTGTGGTGACCGGCTCGCTGGAGGGCTTCTCCCGCGACGGCGCCAAGGAGGCGATCCTGCTGCGCGGGGGTAAGGCCGCGGGGTCGGTATCGAAGAAGACGGCCTTCGTCGTCATCGGGGAATCGCCCGGGTCCAAGGCCGCGAAGGCCGAGGAACTCGGGGTGCCGATCCTGGATGAGGACGGTTTCCGCGTTCTGCTCGAATCCGGCCCGGACGCGGTCGGGTCCGGTGCGGCGGCGGAGGCCGAATCGGCGGAGTAGCGGCGGCGCGGTCCGGGACACGACCCGGTACCGATCCCGCGGGACCGGGTCCGGACACGGCAGGATGGCGGGATGTTGCGCAGTTTTCGGGTGTCCAACCACAAATCGCTGGCGGATCTACAGGAATTGCGGTTGACCCGCGGCGCGGCCGCGCCGGTCGCGGTGCCGGTGACCGCCGTCCATGGGGGCCCGGCCGCCGGTAAATCCAATCTGGTCGACGCCCTGGGTCACATGCGGGACGCGGTGCTGCACTCGGTGAGCGGCTGGGACCCCTACGCCGGTCCGGTCCGGGCTCCCCATCTCGCGCTGCCCGGGCAGCCGAGCGATTTCGAGGCCGTTTTCGTGGCCGAGGGCGTGCCCTACACCTACGGTTTCCGGTTGGACGCCGCCGATGTCGCCGCCGAATGGCTCTACAGCCATCCGCGGTCACGCAAGCGGATCGTTTTCGAACGCGAGGGTGAGGCGATCCGGGTCGGGCCGATGTTCGAGCCGGCGCGGTTCGGGATCACCGCCCTGGTGCCGCTGGTACGCCCGAACGCCCTGCTGCTGAGCCTGGCCGGGCAGATGTACGCCGAGGCGCTGGTCCCGGCCTACCGGTGGTTCGAGACCATGCTCGAGGTGTCGGCCGGTTCCGCCGATATCGCCTCGATCGAGCTGCGGCTGGGTTCGCATCTGTCACGATCCACCGAGAACGCCGCCCGGCTGCTGACCCTGCTGCAATCCGCGGACCTCGGTATCACCGATCTGCTGATCGCCCAGAACGACTCCGGCTACGCCGACTACCTGCGCGATCTCGACGCCGATATCGCCCTACTCGGGGCACAGATCGATCGCGCGGCCGGTTCGGCGGCCTATGCCGGGCAGCTGGAACAGGACAGCGGTTTGAACGCCACCCAGCTGGCCCGCGAACTGACCAATATGCGCAATGCGCGCGATGCGCTCTACTCCCGGATGGTCGGGCGGCACGGTGTCGGACTGCGGCTCGTGCACACCGATGTGGAGCCGGTGTTCACCCTGGCCGAGGAATCCTCGGCGACCCGCGCCCTGCTGCGGTTGCTACCGATACTGCTCGACTCGCTCGACGCGGGAAAAGTGCTCGTGGTCGACGATATCGGCGCGCGGCTGACGGTGGAGGAGACCGACCGGCTGGTGCAGCTGTTCCAGAATCCGGAAACCAATACGCGCGGTGCGCAACTGGTGTACACCACCGGTGACCGGGCACTGGTGGACCGGGGAAACGGCCGCTCGGCGCGGACCCGCACCAGTGCCTGGACCGTCCGGCGTGCCGCGGGCGGTGCCAGTACTCTCACGGTGTCCTGAATCCCGGTCGCCGCGGCACGGCGACCGGGATCCGGTTCTACCGGCTGGGTTCCGGCAGGTTGCAGCCCATCTTCGGGTTGAGGCCGACGTAGTTGAGTGGACCGGCCACCACGGTCACCGCCAGCGTCGCGAAGTGGGAGCACTGCTCCGGTGGATCGTTGAAATAGCCCCGTTGCCACGCGGCGACAATTCCCGCCACGAACCAGACCAGTACTACGAGGCTTACTACTCGGCTACCCATTGCACCTGCTCGAATCGTTGATTCCGGCATGACGATCGCTTCCTTCCATGTCCGGTGGATCTGAAATACCCCGTCCCGCACGACTCATGCGCGGGCGCGTGCGTCTCACAAAAGTGATGGTCAGCGGGCCGGGCGGCCGGATTTTCGCCGTCGCAGCGTCATTCGGCCGGATATGTCGTCGCATGCCCGGGCGCCGCCACGGTGACCTCCCCCGGTAGTGGTGTCCGCCACCGAATCGCGACGCCCCGGGCGTCGGCGGCCGGCACGACGCCGCGGGGCCTAGCATGGTGGGGTGTTCGAACTGGCGATGCTGGCGATCATGGTGGCCGCACTGGTGGGAATGCTCGTGCTGGTATTCCGCGGGCGGCGGGGTGGGCGTATGCCCGCGGACGCGGAGATCGGTTCCCTGTATCTGACGGGGGTGAGTCCGCGCCCCGAGGCGATGGGCGAGCAGTTCGTCACCGTTACCGGGAACCTGTCCGGGCCGTCCGAGCCGGGGAAGGTGGTCTACGGGCGCATGGTGTGGGATGCCGCCTATTGGCCGTCGGTCGGGGACACGCTCACCGTCGCCTACCCGCCGGGCAGGCCGGATCGGTGGCGCATCGTCGAGCCGGGCGCCGACCGGTAGTTCACCGCCGGCGGAACTCAGCCCAGGACGGTGGCGACGATTCCGGCGAGATAGCCCAGCCGCGCGATCTCCGAGGGCCGGAAATCGGGCCCGCCGGGACGGCCGAGCAGGAGTGCCTTGCTGGAGGGTCCGAGCGGCGCGGCGGCCAGTTTGGTGTCCATATCGCGCCAGATCTCGGGGACCCAGTCGGCGTTGCCGTCGAGCGCGGTCGGTTTCTGCAGCGGCATCCACGGCACCGACGCCGCCTGGGTCTGCGGCGCGCTCTGACTGCCCACCACGCGGTAGGCGCCGTGCGTCCCCATGTCCAGGACGGTGCTCCAACCGACCCGCAGCACCCGCGGGACCCCGTCGACCAGCACCTGGAGCCGATCGTCGCGGGCGTTGGCCACATTGTCGATCAGTTCGAGCTCGCGATGGGTGTCGAGCACGCCGGAGTAGGGACGGATGGAATCGACGCGGACATCGCCGAGCGATTCCGCAGCGGTGATGAGAGTGTCGGGCAGGGCGTTGGGGGCGATCTCGACCACGAGATCGTCGACCGCGTAGCCGGCACCACGCTCCACCACGTCCAGGGAAAGGATATCGGCGCCGACCGTACCCAGTGCTACGGCTAGCGACCCGAGGCTTCCCGGACGATCCGGAAGTTGCACGCGGAGCAGATAAGACACGTGCGTTTCCCTTTCCTTCTGCGGCCGAGGCTTACAACGAATACCCGGTCTGCCCATCCTTACACCCATTGCCAAGGGTTATCGAGTCGAATTGTGCGCCCGGAACGGGGGTCACAGGTAGCGAATGGTGTGAAATGCGTAACTTTCGGATTTCGGCGCGGCTGCGGGCCGGCGCCGGCGAACCCTCGCGCGGACCGGTGGCCGCGGCCCGTGCGGCCTGCCGGACAACCCGGTCCGGCCACACCATTAGGCTGTTCGATGCTTGTGATCCGCAGTCCAAACTATCGCCGAAAGGGGTTCGCGGTGACCGCCATCTCCCGCGACGAGGTCGCACACCTCGCCCGGCTGTCCAGGCTCGCCCTGTCCGAGGACGAACTCGACCAGTTCGCCGGGCAGCTGGATTCGATCCTCAGCCATGTGCGGACCATCTCCGAGGTCGCCGCCGCCGATGTCCCGGCCACCGCGTCGCCGGATCCGGTGACGAACGTGACCCGCCCCGACGAGGTCCGCCCCGGTCTCACTCCGGATCAGGCGCTGTCCGGCGCACCCGCCGCCGAGGAACAGCGGTTCCTGGTTCCGCAGATTCTGGGGGAGGCCGAATGAGCGCGAGTGAACTGACCCGGCTCGGCGCGGCCGACCTCGCGAGCCGCATCCACGGTGGCGAAGTCTCCTCGGTGGAGGTGACCCGGGCCCATCTGGACCGGATCGCCGAGGTCGACGGGGAGTACCACGCCTTCCTGCACGTCGCGGAAGAGCGGTCGCTCGCCGCCGCGGCCGAGGTGGACGCCGCCCTGTCCGCCGGTGCGGTGCCCGCCTCGCCGCTGGCGGGGGTGCCGCTGGCGCTCAAGGACGTGTTCACCACGACCGATATGCCCACCACCTGCGCGTCGAAGATCCTCGAGAACTGGGTCGCGCCCTACGACGCCACGCTGACCACCCGGCTGCGGGCCGCCGGGATCCCGATTCTGGGCAAGACCAATATGGACGAGTTCGCGATGGGCTCCTCCACCGAGAACTCCGCCTACGGGCCGACCCGTAACCCGTGGGACACCACCCGCATCCCCGGCGGCTCCGGCGGCGGTTCGGCGGCGGCGCTGGCCTCCTATCAGGCGCCGCTGGCCATCGGCACCGATACCGGCGGCTCGATCCGGCAGCCGGCCGCGGTCACCGCCACCGTCGGCACCAAGCCCACCTACGGCACCGTGTCCCGGTACGGACTCGTCGCCTGCGCGTCCTCGCTCGACCAGGGCGGTCCGTGCGGCCGGACGGTGCTGGACACCGCCCTGCTGCACGAGGTGATCGCCGGACACGATCCGCGCGATTCCACCTCCCGTGACGTCGCGGTCCCGGCCGTGGTCGACGCCGCCCGGAAGGGCGCGTCGGGCGATCTGCGCGGGGTGAAGATCGGTGTGGTGAAGGAACTGCACTCCGACAGCTACCAGCACGGGGTGCTCGCCTCCTTCGACGCCGCGGTCGGCGTGCTGAAGGATCTGGGCGCCGAAGTGGTCGAGGTGTCCTGCCCGCATTTCGAGTACGCCCTGGCGTCCTACTACCTGGTCATGCCCAGCGAGGTCTCCTCCAACCTGGCCCGTTTCGATGCCATGCGCTACGGCCTGCGGGTCGCCGACGACGGTCACCACAGCGCCGAGCAGGTCATGGCCGCGACCCGTGCCGCCGGATTCGGTCCGGAGGTCAAACGACGGATCATGATCGGCACCTATGCGCTCTCGGCGGGCTACTACGACGCCTACTACGGCCAGGCGCTCAAGGTCCGCACGCTGATCGCGCGTGATTTCGACAAGGCCTACGAGCAGGTGGACGTGCTGGTCTCCCCGACCAGTCCGTTCACGCCGTGGAAGCTGGGCGAGAAGGTCGACGATCCGCTGGCCATGTACCTGTCCGATCTGTGCACCCTGCCCACCAACCTGGCCGGGCATCCGGCCATGTCGGTTCCGTCCGGGCTGAGCGGCGACGACGGGATGCCGGTGGGTCTGCAGATCATGGCGCCGGCGCTGGCCGACGATCGGTTGTACCGGGTGGGCGCGGCCTATGAGGCGGCCCGCGGCGATATCGCCTGACCACACCGATCCGCCGGGAGCGGCGAGAACTCACCGATGGCGGTGGTCCGAACGGGCCACCGCCATCGGTGTGCCCGGGGCTCGCTCCGGAGACGCCGATGGGACGGTCCACGCCGCCCGAGGCGGCGATACAGGGGCGGGTCAGCGGGCGTGCAGACGTTCGGCTTCCCGTTCGACCGCGGTGGTCATCCCCGGGAACCCCTTCTTGAATCCGCGCCCGAACAGCAGGCCGACCAGCGGGGCGAGCCAGCCGTCGAGTTCGAAATGGGATTCGTAGCGGGTGCGGTCACCGGCCAGCGGGGTCAGCGTGTGCGAGCGTTTGCTGCGCAGCGCGCCGAGCGGGATCGGTTTCATGGAATAGCTGAATTCCCGGCCCGCGGTGACGCTGCGGATCCATTCGCGCATCCGGATCGGCCGGGGCGCGAGCTGCTCGACCCTCATATCGATCGGCGCACCCACTGTCAGATCCGCCCGGCAGCGGCTGATGAACGGATTCCAGTCGCCGTACCGATCGAAATCGGTGAGCACCGACCACACCACCTCGGCGGGAGCGTCCACCTCGACCACGTCGTCCACAACAAGCACGTCCTCAAATTAGAACGTGTTTCAAGGCGGGTCAACCGTGGTCAGCCGGTCCGGGCGAGTGGCGGCGTGGCGGCCGGCAACAGGTGCGTCCCGGCCGGAGACGCGGGGTCGGCTGGGACGGCCGCGGGCCGGGGCGCGAAGCCGGGCAACCATCGGGCACACGGCAGCAGAAGACGGGTGAACGCGGGCCGCGGCAGGCCGGTGGCGCGGCCGGGCCGCACGGCCCCGACCGGGATGCGGACACCGGGCGCCGCACGCCGGATCCGCCGGTGCAAGCGGCGGATCCCGAAGACCAGGGCGGCCATCGTCGCCAGGCCGAGCGCGACCGCGCGCAGCAGCCAGGGCCGGGTCGGATGGTCCGTGGCGGCCTGGGCCGCCACCTGGCTCAAGGTCTCCGCCACCGGGACCCCGTAGTGCTGCCGGCGCGAATTCAACTCCACCGCGGTGGCCGCGATCCCGGCGAAGGTCTCGCAGCGGGTGCGCACCACCGGTTCGGTATGCGTTTCGCAGGCCTGGTGCAGCCGGATGCTCATTGTCCGGTCCAGGGCCTGCCGGGCCCACGGCCCCAGCGGGGCGCCGGTGCGATCGGCGTATCGCAGCAGGTCGTAGCCGAGATCGTGGGCCATACAGGCGGTATCGAATTCCGGTGGCAGCTCGACCGGCGACGAACAATCGCCGTCGGGAGCCACGAGCACGCCCTGCCGGACGACGGGCCGGTAGCCGAGCCGGTCCGCGAAATCCCGCGGGATGGCCGCCACGGTATCCACCACCGTGTCACCCGAGGTCAGGCCCACCACCGCCGGCCCGGCCGGCGCCGTGACCGAACCGTCGATACCGACGGCCTCGGAGGTCGGCGCCGGCACGGCGGTGATCACCAGACCGAACAGCGCGGCACCGGTGAACGCCGGCAGCGAGATCCGCCGGAACCGGCGCCGGGGCCGGCGCGGGCGATCGTTACGGGGTGAAGCCATGGTGGGACACCTTAAGCGTTACGGAACTGTGGGCTCGCACGGCAGGTCCCGCTCCCGATAGCCACCACCGCCGCGGCGGCACCCCGCATCCGGCCGGCAAACCCGCTGCCGCGGCGGCGGAGCACCTCACGCCGGGCCGCAACCGGGCAGCGCGGTCCCCTGATCGGTGTCGTACCGGTGGCCGTGTCCCGGTGGCGCGCCGAGGGCGCCCAGCAGGTCCGCGGTGGTCTGCAGGAAACCGGCCACGGGGAGCCAGGGCGGGGTGGGTGCGTCCCGGCGGGCGGCGGTGAGGTCCGGCGGCCGCCACAGCAGGTCGAGTGACCAGTGCACGACCGGATCGGACGTATTGGCCAGTACCGCGGTGCGCGCACCGGGCGCGGGCCCACCGCCGCCGGGCATCCCGGCCCACAACGCCGAACACACCCGGCGGTTCTGCTCGGCGGCGCCCGCGAACACCGCGCTGCCGCCGAGCGCGCCCAGGCTCTGTCCGTACAGGTGCAGCCGGGGCGGGTCCGGCATCGTGGCGATGTGCTGTTCGACGGCGGTGACCAGCGCCCGCGCCGAGGCCGTCGCCGCGTCCCGGCCGAGGACGAAGGTGACCCAGCTCGGCGCGTACGAGTACTGCAGCGCGACCACCGCCACATCGCCGCCGAATCGGGTATCGAAACCCTGCTGCGCCCGCGCGTCCACCCAGCCCGACCCGGTGGGCACGGCGATCACCAGATCGGAGCGGTCGAAGCCACCGGCCCGATCCACTTCCCGGACCGCCAGCGCGGCGCGCGCGGCCAGGTCCGGCGCCGAGCGGAGCCCGATATAGACCCGGACCGCGCCCGGCGGCCCGGCGGTGACGAACCGCTGCCCCTCGCGCCCCAGCGTCGACCAGTTCACCATCGACGCGGCGCTCCCGGACCGGGTCACCGCCACCGGCCGGACCAGGCCCGGGTCGGCGGTGGCGCTCGCGGCGGCATAGGTCCGGTCGCCCCAGCTCACCGCCGCGGGGACCGCGAACAGGGCCGTCGGCAGACCCGCGACCATCGTCATCACCAGCGCCCGCGACCAGCCGATCCGCCGGAGCAACCGGCCGCACCCGCGGATCACCACCACCGTCGCGACGGTGAGCAGGGTCGCGCCGACCGCCCACCCCACCCAGTGGCCCGGGCCGGTCGGCGCCATATCCATCGCCGACCGCAGTATGTGCTGCCAGCGTGCGGCGTGCACCACCGTGCCGAGAACGCCGGCCGCGGTGGCCGCGAACACCAGCCGCCGGGTTCGCGGTGTGGCGACCGATGCGCGCCCCGCGGTGTACCGGATCGCGAGACGGATGAGCCGCGCGACACCCAGCGCCATGACCACGGTCACCGCGGTGAGTACGGCCTGCGTGGCGGCGGTCCGGGGCAGCAGGCCGGGTGCCAGGGACACCGCGGTTCCGGCACCGACGGCGAGTGTGGTCGCTACCGGTGGCCAATGCCGCGGTAGCCGGGTCCGGATGTATTCGAGCGGGCCCTTGCGAGACCGGGGTTGCGACGGTGTCGGGACGTGATCGGCCGGATCGGTGCGGCGGCGGGGTAGCGCGGGTGTCGGAACGTTATCGGCTGGTTCGGTGCGAGGGCGGGGCTGCGCGGGCGCCGGGACATCGTCGGGTCGGCCGGTGCGGGGTACAGAGGGTGCCGCGAGGTCGTCGGGTAGGTCGGTGCCAGGGCGTGGCAGGGAGAGTGCCGGGACGCTCTCGGGCGTGCCGGTGCGAGGCGGGTTCGGGTTGTCGTCGGCAACGTCGGGTCGGGTTTGTGACCGAACGAGCGACGGGACGCTCCCGGGTGTGCCGGTGCGAGTCCGCGCCCGGCCGGGTGTCGGGACGTCGGCGGGTCGGCCGGTGTGGGGCCTGGGCCGGGCAGATGTCGGAACGTCGTCGGGTAGCTCGGTGTGGAGCGGTGGCGGGGAGGGTGCCGTGGCGTGGCCGGGCAGGCCGGTGCGGGGCCGGGAGCGCGACGAGTTCGGGACGGGTACGGCTGTGGTCGTGTCAGACATGGGAACCCCCGGTGACGGCGTGGTACGGGCGGATCGGACGGCGGGTCCCGGGCGCCGGGAGCAGCGGCGCGGCGACCGGACGGCCCAGGAACAGGACGGCCGTGACGAGCAGGAGCAGGCCGCAGATCCGCGACAGCCACGCGGGGACCGCGTCGGCCAGGGCGAAGTCCTCCACGACCGGTACGCCGTAGTCCTGCCGCATCGAATTGAGGTCCACGGCGATTCCGGCGGCCTCGGCCATCACGGCGCAGCGGGCGCGCGGCAGCGGCTGCGGCCGCCGCGCGCACGCGGTGTGCATCCGTTCGGCGAGGGTCCGGTCCAGCTCCTGCCGGGCCCAGGGGCCGAGCGGGGCACCGGTGTGGTCGGCGTACCGCAGTAGGTCGTAGCCGAGGTCGTGGGCCTTGCAGGCGGTATCGAACTCCGCCGGCAGCGGTACCGGGGAGGAACACGATCCATGCGGCGCGACCAGCATCCCGTCGACCCGCGCCGGGGCGTAGCCGGACACCGCACGGAAATCCGCGGGTATCGCGGCGACCGTTCCCGGGGTGGTGAGCGCGCGTACCGCCGCCGCGACGACCGGCCGGGGTGCGGGACCGGCGGCATCGGCCGCGGGCGCCGAGAGCAGGGATACCACCGCGGCGAAGCCGGCCGCGGCGGTCGCCGCGCGCCGCGCGGTCTGCGGGGACAGCCGGGCCGGGAGGCGCACGGCATTGTTCGGGACAGCCATGGCCGAGGACGTTATGAACGGAAGACGGTCGCGGCCGTCCCGCCCGGGTGGGGTTTGCGCGCCGATCCCGGAACCTACGCCGGTACGGGGCTAGCCCCGGTGTACCGGCCGTAATTCACCCCACGGTATGAGGTGCGCCGGGGCCGGAGTTCCTAGTGTCGGGGGCATGAACGATACGAGCATCGCGGTGCCGGTGCGCCGGCGGCGGGGCCTGTGGGGCCTGATCGCCGGCCTGGGTCTGCGCTGGTGGCTCGACGCCGCCTCGGTCCTGACGGCGGTGACACTGTTCTCGGTGGCGTGGCCCACCCTGCATCTCACCCACGACGTGCCCGCGCCGCTCGCGCCGCTGATCGCCGCGTTCGCCGCGCTGCCGGTACTGCTGATGGGCAGGAACGCGCTGCTGGGCTGGGCGGTCTCGGCGGGCTCGGCGCTGTTCATCGCGCTGGCCGTGCCGAATCTGCCGGGGGAGGAGATCCCGGTCCAGGTGGTGCATATCGTCGCGCTGTACTTCCTGGTGTTCGCGGTGGCCCTGCGCTCGCCACTGCAACTGCTGGCGGTGGTGTGGGGGGCGACCTCGCTGCTGCTGGGTGCGGCACTGTCCGCCGAGGGGATCGACGCCGACCCGTGGGCCTGGCCGGTCTCACTGGGCGGGCTGGTCTTCGTGGCGCTGCTGGTGCGGTCGCTGATCCGCTCCCGGTCGGAGCTGAGCAAGCAGACCGAACTCAGCGATCTGGAACGGGCGCGCCGCACGATTCTCGAGGAGAAGGCCCGCATCGCGCGCGACCTGCACGATGTGGTGGCCCACCATATGTCGCTGGTGGTCGTGCAGGCGCAGACCGCGCCCTACCGGGTGGAGGGTGTGAACGACGCGGCGCGCGCCGAATTCGAATCGATCGGCGCCACCGCACGGGAGGCACTGAACGAGATCCGCGGGCTGCTCGGTGTACTGCGCAGCGACGGACAGCTCGCCGAGCACACGCCGCAACCGACCGCCGCCGATCTGGAAGCGCTGTTCATCGGTGCGGCCCGCGCCGGGGTGGACCTCACCTGGTCGGTCGACGGAACCCTGGCCGTGATCCCGGATATCGTCGGTTCCGCGCTGTACCGGATCGTCCAGGAATCGCTGGCCAATACCGGTCGGCACGCCCCCGGCGCACCGGTGCGGGTGACGATCTCCTGTACGGGCGAGGTCGACCTCACCGTGGTCAACGGCCCGGGCAGCGGTGCCCCCGGCGGCGGTACGGGCGGGCACGGTATCCCGGGTATGCAGGCGCGCGCGCTCGCGGTCGGTGGCCGGGTCGACGCGGGACCCGCCGCCGACGGCGGGTTCCGGGTCCACGCCCGGTTGCCGCTCGCCCCCGCCGCGGAGTTCGCGCTGCCCGCCGCCGCGCCGGGTGCGCGCTGACCCCGGCGGTTCCGCTGGCGTCCCGCGCCGCGGGATGGCACCGCGGGCGAGAGCAATACTGTGTCCGGCGGCGGTCTTCGCCGCCGGACACTCGGCGCACGCCGGTTTGATCCGGGAATTAAGCTGGGCCCGTGGCAATAACCGTGTTGATCGCCGACGATCAGGCCATGGTGCGGCAGGGATTCGGAGCATTGCTCGCCGCCCAACCCGATATCAGTGTCGTCGGCGACGCGCCCAACGGAAAAGTGGCGGTCGCCGAATCGGCGCGGTTACGACCCGATGTGGTGCTGATGGATGTGCGTATGCCGGAGATGAACGGGCTCGACGCGGCCCGCTCGATTCTGGGGGCCGGATTCGATCCGCCGGTGCGCGTGCTCATGCTCACCACCTTCGATATCGACGACTATGTGTACGAGGCCCTCGGGATCGGCGCCAGCGGATTCCTGCTCAAGGATGCCCCGGCCGAGGAACTGGTGCGGGCGGTCCGGGTGGTCGCCGCCGGGGAGGCGCTGCTCGCGCCGACCGTCACCCGCCGGCTCATCGCGGAAGTGACCACCCGCCGCGCGGCCCGGCGCGCCCCGGCCCCGGCGCTGGCCTCACTGACCCCGCGCGAACGGGAGATACTCGAACTCATCGCCCGCGGTATGTCGAATACCGAAATCGCCACGGCGCTGTTCATCGCCGAGCAGACGGTCAAAACACATGTGTCCAAGGTCTTCACCAAATTGGATCTGCGCGACCGCGCGCAGGCCGTGGTGCTGGCCTACGAATCCGGGTTGGTCACCCCCGGCTGAACGGACTGTCAGGTATTCCATGAAGTGCCCTGAATCCCGTTGTCACGGGGGAAACGGCGCGCTGTGCCCGGTAGGCTCTCCAGTCTGTCGGTCGCCTGAAGGGGGTCGTGTTGCTCAACAACGGTGACGTGTTCGCCGGGTTCACCGTCGAGCGGTTGCTCGGCGAAGGCGGAATGGGCGCCGTATATCTGGCCCGGCATCCCCGGCTCGGGAAACAAACCGCGTTGAAGCTGCTCAAACCGGAACTGTTCGCCGACGCCGCGATCCGCACCCGGTTCGAACGGGAAGCCGATCTCGCCGCCGCGCTCGACCATCCGAGCATCGTCACGGTCTACGACCGGGGCGTGGAGGGCGAGCACCTGTGGATGTGCATGCAGTACATCGACGGCGCCGATGCCGGCACGGTCAATCCGCTGGCCCTGGCTCCGGAGAAAGCGGTCCAGATCATCGCCGGCGTGGCCGACGCGCTCGATTACGCGCACGGTAGGGGGGTTCTGCACCGCGATGTGAAACCGTCCAATATCCTGCTCGCCCGCGCCAATCCCGGGCAGGGCGAACGTGTTTTCCTCACCGATTTCGGATTGGCCCGATTACGCGCGGAAACGGTGCGGTTGACCCAGACCGGTATGTTCACCGCCACCCTCGCCTTCGCCTCGCCGGAACAGATGACCGGCGGCGACATGGACGGCCGTTCGGATCAGTATTCGCTGGCCTGCGCGCTGTACTGGCTGCTCACCGGTATGGCGCCGTTCGATTCACCCAACCCCGCCGATATCATCCACGGCAACCTGCAACTCGCCCCGCCGCCGCTGGCGGTGAAACGCCCGGGGCTGCCGCCGGGGCTGGACCCGGTGCTGGCGAAGGCGATGGCCAAACATCCCGGTCACCGGTACCGCACCTGCGTCGAGTTCGCGCGGGCCGCCGAGCAGGCGCTCACCGCCCCGGCACCCACGCAGAACGAGGCGAGCGGTCCGGCAACGGTGTATCCCGGTGCGGCGGGCGGATATTCGGCCGTGCCCGGCGCCCAGCCGGCGCCGACGGGTCCGCCCGGTGCGCCTGCGGGACCACCGGGAGCGCCCGCCGGATCACCAGGTGCGGTCGCGGGGGCGACCGGCGGTTACGCCGAGGGTGGATACGCGGGCGGCCCGGCCGCTCGCGCCGGTGCCGCGCTGCCGCCCGGCGCGCCGGGACCGGCCGTGGAACGCACCGGTGGCGTGACGATCGCCCCGGCCGGTGCGCCGGTGCGGGCGGGCGATGTCGAACACACCGGCGCCCAGCCGGTCGTGACACCGCCGGGGCCGGCGGCGCGCCCGGGACCGGCCGTGGAACACACCGGCTCCGCCGGGGCGGCGCAGAGTGTGGGGGTCGAGCACACCGGGGGGATGCCCGTGCAGGCCGTCCCGCGACCTCCGGCGCCCGGGCAGTACCACGGCTATCACCCGGCTCCGGCCGCGCGCCGGCGCAGCCGGGCGCCGTGGATCGCGGTGGCCATCCTGATCCCGCTCATCGTGCTGGCCGTGATCGTGGCGGCTGTTCTGGTGGTGGTGGGCAGCAACGATTCCGGTTCCGACGGTGCGCCGGACGCTACTCGACCCGCCACGCTCGAACGGGGCCCGACCGGTACCAGCGGTGAATCCGGGACCTCGCCGGGGACAGAACCGGGCGACCGCACCCGGCGGTTGTTCCCCACACTGCTGCCGCAAGGGTCGGAGCTGGACGGTTTCGGGTATCAGGACGCGCTGTGCAGTCAGTACGAGCCCGGTGAACAGATCCCGATACTCGAAGTGGTCCCGGTCTTCGACGAGATCCTGGAAACCCGCCCGTGGGAATCGATCTGGGACTGCCGGCAGCGCTCGCTGGAGGCCACCCGGCTCGACTACACGGTCATCACCTACCCGGATGCCGAGGACACCATGGAGGTGGTCGAGAGCCTGCCGCCCCACGATTCGGTCTCCGGTGCCAAGAGTGGGGAACCCTATACCGCGCATCGGTGGGAGGAACCCGGCGATCGGGGCCGGTCCACCGCGAATATGGTGGTGGGTTTCGGCGCCAGAACCGATTCGCCCCGGAGCAATTCGCTGTTGTTCGTCCGCTACTGGGGTGCGGGAGCCCGCAGCGATATCGACCGCTGGTGGGCGGACGCCCCACTGTGAGCGCCGCCGTGCGGCGGGTGGGTGTCAGGCGCCGACGCCGCGCCGAATGCGCCGGCCGCCGGCCGCAGATCGATACCGTCGAGTGCCCGGACCGGTTGTTCGCCGGCCCGGTACTCCTTCACCACATCGGTCGGTTCCGGCATGGCCGGCTGCGTTATCGCCACCCCGTCTTCCACGGATGTTCGGTCGGATCCGCGCGACCCGATCAGGCCACCGGCACGGGTGACGCCGTGCGCGCGTCGAGCACCGCGTAGAGCACGGGTTGTTCGGTCGCCAGCTCGAGCCGGGCCTCTTCGGCGGTCCAGCAGCGGCCCGGGTCGAGCTCCAGCTTGGCGTCCACATGGATCTTCCACCGATAGCGCAGCGCCGCAAGAACTCCCTGCGGTCCGCCGAACAGACGGTCGAGGTGCGGGATGTCGTCGAAGAGGTCCGGTCGCGCCGGATCGTGGGCGGCGCGGTCGAGGACGGTGTGCAGGATCTCGGTACGTAGGTGCTGATCTTCCCAAGACATGATCCGAGCCCTTTCGGTCGGGGGCCTGGTTTCGCCGGCCCGGTGGTACGGCGACCTCGTGTTCCACGCTAGGAATCCGGCGCCGGTAAATCGTCGTGCCGTGGATGTGAATCGCTGTCCTACCGTGGTCGGAGCCGGGAACCGGCCGTAGCAGGATGCCGAGCGGTGCTGTGGGTGCTTACCCTGGACAGATGAGTGAGAGCCGCCTCACACCGGTTGCCGCCGCGGGGGACCGTGCGCGGCCGGTGGCGGGTGGCGCGATGGGCGGATCCGCTCCGGACGCCCCGGATCCGCCGGTCACGACGACGGACCCGGCCCCGGAGCGAGCGCCGGCGGTCCGGCCCGGACGGTGGGTTCGAGGCCGCCGCCGGTTGGGCGCTCTGCTGGCGAAACTGCTCCCCGGGGCCCCGTACCCGCTACGCGAACTGCCCTTCGACTATCCGCCCAAGGTCGTGCTGTTCACGGATCTGGCGTTCTTCGTCATCGGCGTGGTGGCCTGTCTGCAGCGGCACGAGTACTTCCCCACCGCACTGCCGGTGATCGCGCTGGTGCTGCTGTTCGCCTCCGGCCCGATCTACGTGCTGTTCGGGATCGTGCCGCGGCCGCTACCACTGTTCGCCGCCACGATGATCGCGGCGGCACTGTTCTTCGTCCAGCCGGTGGACTCCGATTTCGCGCCCTTCGTGCTGATGGTCGGTATCGCCGAAATCGCGGCGATCGCCCCGAAGCGGCTGAGTATCCTGCTGGCGGTGGTCGCCGCGGCCGAACTGCTCGCCTTCGCCTTCGTCGGGGAGGCACTGTGGGGCGATCACTCGCTGCGCACCGGCTTCCCGATGTACGCGCTCGGTATCCTGCTCGGCTGGCTGGTGGGAGTGATGTTGCAGTATCAGCGCCTGTTCCTCTACCAGGAACGGGAGAACCAGAGCGCACGCGCCGCGCAGGCCGCGGCCGCCGAACGCAACCGGATCGCGCGCGAAGTACACGATGTCATCGCCCACTCACTTACCGTGACCCTGCTGCACGTGACGGCCGCCCGGCACGCACTGACCTCCGATCGCGATGTGGACGAGGCGGCCGACGCCCTCGTCGACGCCGAACGACTGGGCCGCCAGGCCATGGCCGATATCCGGCGCACGGTCGGCCTGCTGGATTCGGTGCCGTCGGCGGCCGGGGTCGAACCGGGCGCCGGCGATATCCCCGCCCTCGTCGACGACTTCGTCAACGCCGGCCTTACGGTGAACAGGCGTTTCACCGGCGATTTGTCCGGGGTGTCGGCGGCCGTCGGGCTGGCGCTCTATCGCATCTGCCAGGAATCGCTGGCCAATATCGCCAAACACGCCCCGGGCGCGGCCGTGGAGCTGAAGGTGGCCGTGGACGGTCGCTCGGCCGTCGTACGCGTGCACAATACGATCCCCCGCGGCCTGCCCCCGCAGCTCGGCAGGGGGACCGGGGTCGCCGGCATGCGGCATCGGTCCGACGGGTTGGGCGGTCGCATCAGGGTCGGTCCGGAGGCCGGCGGGTGGCTCGTGCGCGCGGAGTTCCCGCTGGACGAGCGCCCCGCGGACGCCGCGGCCCCGAGCCGGGACCGGCTCCGCTGCCCGATCTCGGAGATCATCGCCGACCACGACGCGGGCCCCGGCCGCGGCGACGAACCGCGTCCGGCATGAGAGGCTGCGGCCGGACAGGGTGCGCGCGCGGACCGGCGCGGGCGGTCCGGCGGCCCGGCACCGACGCCGACCGGTCGACCGGGTGCGGATCCATTGCCGGCGACGACCGTGAACCCAGAAGAGGAATTATGATGCGATACCTCCGCCTTCGCTGCGGCCTCCGGGGACCGCGTGGATCTGCTTCGCAGGAGGAATTATGATGCGATACCTCCGCCTTCGCTGCGGCCTCCGGGGACCGCGTGAACCCGCTCCGAAGGCGGAGTTTTGATGGGGGTGGCCGATAGCGAGCCGCAGGTGGTCGAGGTGCTGATCGCCGATGATCAGGAACTCGTCCGCGGTGGATTGCGGCGCATTCTGCGGCGGCGCGACGGCTTCCGGATCAGCGAATGCGCCGACGGTGACGAGGTGCTCGCGGCGGTCGCCACACACAGCCCCGATATCGTGCTGATGGATCTGCGGATGAAACGGGTCGGCGGCATCGAGGCCACCCGTATGCTGCGCGCCCGCGCTCCCGAACCCCCGGTCCTCGTTCTCACCACCTTCGACGACGACCAGCTGCTGTCCGGTGCCCTGCGTGCGGGCGCGGCCGGGTTCCTGCTCAAGGATTCCCCCGCCGAGGACCTGATCCGTGCCGTCCGCACCGTCGCCGCCGGCGGCGCCTGGCTCGACCCCGCCGTCACGGGGCGGGTGCTGTCCACCTACCGCACTACCGCCGCCGCTCCGGCCGCGTCCGTCGTGGCCGTCGAGCTGACCTCCCGGGAACGCGAGGTCCTGGCTCTGATCGGCCGCGGCCGGGTCAACAGTGAAATCGCGCACGCGCTCGGAATCTCCGAGGTGACCGTGAAATCCCATGTGGGTCATATCTTCGGGAAGCTGGGCGTGCGTGACCGCGCGGCGGCCATCGTCTACGCGTTTGACCACGGTGTGGTCTCCCCTGGACAATCCAGGGTCTGACGGGCAGCCCGGGTGCGATCCGCGGCCGGCTGAGACGGTGCCCGCGTGTGGAGAGGATGGACGGGTGCAGGCGCCTGGCTCCGAAGTCGGTCGGTGGTTCGGTCCCTACGAGCTGCGCTCACTGCTGGGTAAAGGCGGGATGGGCGAGGTCTACGAGGCCTACGACACCGTGAAGGAGCGGGTCGTCGCACTCAAACTGCTCTCCGACGCGCTCGCCGGCGACCCCGAGTACCAGATCCGGTTTCGCCGGGAATCGCAGGCCGCGGCCCGCCTCGCCGAACCGCACATCATCCCGATCCACGACTGGGGTGTCATCGACGGCCGCCTGTTCATCGATATGCGCCTGGTGCAGGGCGCCGACCTGCGGGCGCTGTTGCAGGCCGAGGGGCCGCTGAGCCCGCCGCGGGCGGTGAGCGTGATCGAGCAGATCGCCGCCGCGCTGGACGCCGCGCACGAGGGCGGTCTGGTGCACCGCGACGTGAAACCGGCGAATATTCTCGTCACCCCGGCCGACTTCGCCTATCTGGCCGATTTCGGGATCGCCCGCCACGAGAGCGATACGGGTGTGACCCAGGCGGGTGTGGCGATCGGTTCCTATACCTACATGGCGCCGGAGCGGTTCGACAGCGGCCCGGTGACCCCGCGCGCCGATATCTATTCGCTCGCCTGTGTGCTGCACGAATGCCTCACCGGGGCGACGCCGTTCCCGACGACCAGTGTGGGCGTGTTGATCGGCTCGCATCTGACCGCGCCGCCCCCGCGAGCAAGTGTGCAGCGAACTGGATTACCGGCCGCGCTCGATGATGTGATCGCATGGGGTATGGCCAAGGATCCGCACGAGCGTTTCGCTACAGCAGGTGAACTTGCTGTAGCTGCCCGTACCGCGCTGACCTCCCCGGCGCGCTCCTCGTATCCCACCGACCCGGAGCTACGGTCCGGCGAATCTCCCGCTACTCCCGGTGTGCCGAGTCCCTCCGGGCCACCGACCGGCGGCATTCCGACCCTGGTGGTCCGGATGCCGCGGGACGAGGGAGCGCCGGACCCGGCCACCACACTGCCCGCGATCATCCCCGGCGACCCGACCTCGTTCCGGCCCACCGAAACCGAGTTCACGCCGCTCCCGGCCGACGATCCCGCGGCCGCCGACCCCGAGGCCCCGGCCGGCGGAATCCGGCCGTTCCCGGATGCGCACCTCTACCAGAACGAGCAGTTGCACCCGGCCGCCGATCCGTCACAGTACGAGAATCCGGCCCCCGCGACCGGGGGTATGCCGGTGGCGGATTTCTACCCGCACGATCAGGCGACCCGCATCTACGGTGAACCCGGTTATCCGCTCCCCGGGGCCGAGGAGACCACCCGTGTCTTCCAGCCGGTGGACGAGCCGCACGCGCCTTACTCCGCTGAGGAGGCGACGCGCGCCTACCAGGCGATGGGCCAGGAGCCTGCGGGGCTCGCTTACTCTGCTGAGGACGCGCCGCGCGCCTATCAGCCGGTGGACGAGGAGCCTGCGGGGCTCGCCTATTCCGCCGAGGACGCGACGCGCGCCTATCAGCCGATGGGCCAGGAGCCTGCGGGGCTCGCTTACTCTGCCGAGGACGCGACGCGCGCCTATCAGCCGATGGGCCAGGAGCCTGCGGGGCTCGCCTATTCCGCCGAGGACGCGACGCGCGCCTATCAGCCGATGGGCCAGGAGCCTGCGGGGCTCGCCTATTCCGCCGAGGAGGCGACCCGGGCCTATCAGCCGATGGACGAGGCGCCCGCGGGGCTCGCTTACTCTGCCGACGAGGCGAGCCGCGCCTACCAGCCGCAGTACCCGCCGTCCGAACCGACCGGCCGCTACGACGCTCCGGCGCCGGGCGACAACTACGGCTACCGGGCCGACGATGCCGGGCCGGCCCCGGCCGACCCCTACGCGGCGGCCTACGAGGCCGGCTATCGCGACAGTTACGCCGCGAACGCGCAGGTACGCGATACCGCCCCCGGCGGCGGACGAAATAAAGTCGTTCCGATATCGACCGGGATCGGGGTGTTCGCGGTGGTGGTCATTCTCGCGGTACTCGGTATCCAATTCCTCGGCGGCTCCGGTGGCCCGGAATCCACCGGCGCCGCCGATACGACCGGCGCCGCCACCACCTCGGCGCCCGAACAGACCTCCGCGGCCGGTAGCAGCGCCGAACCCTCCACCACCACGTCCGCGCGTACCAGCACCACCACGTCGGCGACCACCACCACCCGCCGGGCCGATCTGCCCACGGGCGCGCAACCCTGTTCGGGATCGGCATCGGGCGGCTCCGAATACGGCTCGGCGGCAACCGGTACCGCGGTGACCAGCTGCGAGTTCGCCGAGGCGGTCCGGCAGGCCTACCTCGATCCCACCGTCGTCTCGGCCGAAGGCGATCCGGTCTCCGTCGAGGCCATCAGTCCGGTGACCGGTCAGGCCTACACGCTCGAATGCGTCGCCGCGGACGGTGTGGTCACCTGCCGGGGCGGGAACAACGCCGTCGTCTACCTCTACTGACCTGCCGGTCGACACGGAATCGGGCACTCGATTGCCGGTTCGGCGGGCTCATCCGATCCGGGCCGGGGCCGCCGATGGAGTACGGTTTCCCGACCGGGTACGAATCATCGGGACTGTGGGAGATCGCAAGAGCCATGCGGAGAGAAGTGTCGGCCGATAAGAAACGGGAACTCCCACTGGTTCGCCGCCTGCTCGCGGTCACCGTCTGCCTGCTCGTCGCGGCCTTCGCGTCGTCCTGCGGATCCGAGCCCGAGAAACGCCCGCTGACCACCTCGATCACCCAGGCGGCGGCCGAAGCGCCGGGCGGCAAGGTCTCGATCACCATTCCGGGCACGCTGGCCGCCGATTTCACGGTGCTCGAGCAGTCGGCGAAAGGAAAGCTGGGCCTGGCGATCATGCCGGTGGGCGGTGCGCAGTTGGTCGGACTGGGGAAGTGGACCACCGGTCCCGCCTGGTCGACGATGAAGGTCCCGCTGGTGGTGGCCGCGGAGCGGAAGAACCCCGGCGGTCAGTCCTACGCCGTCTCGGCCGCCATCACCGCGTCGGACAACTCCGCGGCGGACAGCCTGTGGTCAGCGCTGGGCACCCCGCGGGAGGCCGCCCAATCCGTGCAGGCCGTGCTGCGCGAGGGCGGGGACACTGCCACCGTCGTGGCCGAGAAGCCGAAGCGCGCGGAGTACTCGTCGTTCGGCCAGTCCGAATGGTCGCTCGCCGACCAGGTGCGGTTCGCCTCGAAACTGCCCTGCCTCCCGGGGTCGGACAAGGTCGTGCAGTTGATGGGTTCGGTCAGCGCGAACCAGCAGTGGGGCCTCGGCTCGGTGTTCGACGCGGCCGAGTTCAAGGGCGGCTGGGGGCCGGACACCGACGGCGCCTATCTGGTGCGTCAGTTCGGCCTGGTCCCGGCCAGCGGTGGTTCGGTGGCAATAGCGCTTGCCGCGCAACCGGATTCGGGCACCTTCTCCGACGGGATGAATCTCCTCGACGAGATGGCGGGCTTGATCTCGCAGCATCTGGGCGAGTTCACCGGCGGGTCCTGCCCGGCCCGATGAGGGGCGGGCCCGCGCGGTGCGCGGGTGTTACCGGACATTCACGGGCCCGACGCGGCAAAGGTGGCGCGCAGCGGGCAAGATGGGCGCCATGCGCATCGGAATCCTGACCGGAGGTGGGGACTGCCCGGGACTGAACGCGGTGATCCGCGCGGTCGTTCGTACCGCGAACGGCCGCTACGGTGACGCGATCGTGGGCTTCGAGGACGGATGGCGCGGATTACTGGAGGACCGCAAGGTCCGGATCCAGAACGACGATCGCACCGACCGCCTGCTCACCAAGGGCGGCACCATGCTCGGTACGGCGCGCACCAACCCCGATATCCTGCGCGCCGGCCTGGGGCAGATCCGCCGGACCCTCGACGACAACGGCATCGAAGCGCTCATCCCGATCGGCGGGGAGGGCACGCTGACCGCCGCCAGCTGGCTGTCCGAGGAAGGCGTTCCGGTGGTCGGCGTCCCGAAGACGATCGACAACGATATCGACTGCACCGATGTCACCTTCGGTCACGACACCGCCCTGTCCATCGCCACCGAGGCCATCGACCGGTTGCACACCACCGCGGAATCCCATCAGCGGGTGATGCTGGTCGAGGTCATGGGCCGGCACGCGGGCTGGATCGCCGTGCACGCCGGTATGGCGGCGGGCGCCCATCTGACCCTGGTTCCCGAACAGCCCTTCGACGTGACCGAGGTCTGCGCGCTCATCAAGAGCCGCTTCCAGCGCGGGGACAAACATTTCATCTGCGTGGTCGCCGAGGGCTCGCATCCCGCCCCCGATTCCGGGTTCGCCCTGCGGGAGGGCGGGGTCGACGAATTCGGGCACGAGCGATTCACCGGGGTCGCCCAGCAGCTGGGTGTGGAGATCGAACGCCGTATCGGCAAAGAGGTCCGCACCACGGTGCTCGGGCACGTGCAGCGCGGCGGAAGTCCCTCCCCGTACGACCGGGTGCTGGCGACCCGGTTCGGCCTGCACGCGGCCGAGGCCGTGCACGCCGGGCATTTCGGTCAGATGGTGGCCCTGCGGGGTACCGAGATCGGGCTGGTGCCGTTGCACGAGGCGACCAAACAGCTCAAACGTGTTCCGGCCGACCGTTACGACGAAGCCCGGGCCTTCTTCGGCTGAGCGCCGGCCGGCGGGCCGGATTCGGCGGTCCGGCCGAAATCCTCGGCGTGACCTCGGTGCTTCGCCCGGGTCCGGCCGTGGCGCGGGGATACAGTCGGACCATGCGCCATGGCAGGGGAGTGTTGCTGGTTGCGGTTCTCTCGATGCTCGTCCCGGTGTTCGCCGGTTGCCCGGGTGGCGCCGTCGACGACCGGGTGCGCGGGCAATGGCACGGGGCCATCGAGGTTCCCGGCGCGCCGGTCGTGGTCGCGGTGGACTTCACCGGCCGGCACAGCGGACGGATCGATATCCCCGCCGAAAAGGTCGCCGGCCGTGCCCTGGCCGGGGTCGTGGCCGAACCCGGGCGGGTGGAATTCGGGGTGCCGGATGCGCCGGGCGACGCGCGGTTCGCGGGCCGGCTCGACGAATCGGCCGATGCCATCGTGGGTGACTTCCACCAGGCCGGGCACAGTTTCGGGCTGAGGCTGAACCGCCGGCCGGTCGGGCCCCCGGCCCGTCCCCAGCGACCCGCGCCGCCGTACCCCTATATCTCCGAGGATGTTTCGTACCCGAGCGGCGGTATCACCGTCGCGGGCACCCTGACCCGCCCCGCGGCGGCCCCCGGCCCGCTGCCGGCGGTCGTCCTCATCGGCGGCAGCGGACCCCAGGACCGCAACGAGGGGATCGCCGGGCATCAACCCTTCCTCCTGCTCGCCGATACCCTCACTCGCGCGGGGTACGCGGTGCTGCGCACCGATGATCGCGGGGTCGGCGGTACCGGCGGCAACCTGAACCAGGCGAACTACACCGACCTGACCGGTGATGTCGAGGCCGGCCTGCGTTTCCTGCACGAGCGCCCGGAGATCGACTCCGGTCGTATCGGGCTGCTCGGGCACTCCGAGGGCGGTTATCTGGCACCGCTCGTCGCCGCGCGGCCCGAGAACGGGATCGCGTTCACGATCCTGATGGCCGCACCCGCCGTCCCGGGCACCGACATTGTCTTGGCCCAGGGCCGCCGGACCTTCACCGAGGCCGGCGCCACTCCCGAGCAACTGGACGCCCATCTCACCTTCCTGCGGGACTGGACCGCGGCGCTGCGGGCCGGCCTGCTCACCAGGGCGGCGCGGCTGTCGGAGACCTACAACCGCACGCTGCCGAAGGATCTGCGCACCATCTCCGAAGCCCTCACCGGGGAGAACACCCCGTATATGTCCGCGCTGGTCTCCCACGATCCGGCCCCCGCGCTGTCCGCGCTGCGGATACCGGTGCTGGCGTTCTTCGGGTCCAAGGATGTGCAGGTTCCGCCGGCACAGAACGCGCAGCCGATGCGTGATCTGCTGGGCGCCGGCCCGGACGCCACCGTCACGGTGCTGGACGGGCTCAACCATCTGATGCAGCCCGCCGGATCCGGCCTGCCCATCGAGTACGAGTCCATCGAGACGACCATCGACCAGGTAGCCCTCGATACGGTCACCGGCTGGCTCGGCGTCCGGGTTCGGGGGGACTGACCGCCCACCGAAGGGCCGCACCTGCTTGCATAGACTGTCTGCCATGAGCGCACCCACCGTCGAACTCATGGATTACGCCGAGGTCGTCACCCGGTACGAGCCGGTGCTCGGCATGGAGGTCCATGTCGAGTTGAATACCGCCACCAAGATGTTCTGTGGTTGCCCCACCACCTTCGGTGCCGACCCCAACACCCAGGTCTGCCCGGTCTGCCTGGGCCTGCCCGGTTCGCTGCCGGTGGTCAACCAGGCGGCCGTGGAGTCGGCGGTGCGGATCGGCCTGGCGCTCAACTGTTCGATCACCCCGTGGGGCCGGTTCGCGCGCAAGAACTACTTCTACCCCGACCAGCCGAAGAACTACCAGATCAGCCAATACGACGAACCCATCGCCACCGACGGCTATCTCGAGGTTCCCCTCGACGACGGCACCACTTTCCGGGTGGAGATCGAGCGCGCGCACATGGAGGAGGACACCGGTAAATCGGTGCACGTCGGCGGCGCGACCGGGCGTATCCACGGGGCGAGTCATTCCCTGCTGGACTACAACCGGGCCGGGGTACCGCTCATCGAGATCGTCACCAAACCCGTCACCGGCGCCGGCGATCGCGCGCCCGAGGTCGCGCGCGCGTACGTGACCGCCCTGCGTGATCTGCTGAAATCCCTGGATGTCTCCGATGTCCGGATGGAACACGGTTCGCTGCGCTGTGACGCCAATGTCTCACTCATGCCGGTCGGCGCCGAGGTATTCGGCACCCGCACCGAGACCAAGAACGTGAACTCGCTCAAGAGCGTCGAGGTCGCGGTCCGGTTCGAGATGCGCCGCCAGGGCGCGGTGCTGGCGACCGGCGGCGAGGTCATCCAGGAGACCCGGCACTTCCACGAGGCCGACGGCTCCACCTCCCCGGGCCGCCGCAAGGAGACCGCCGAGGACTATCGCTACTTCCCGGAACCCGATCTGGAGCCGGTCGCGCCCGATACCGCCTGGGTGGACGGGCTGCGCGGCACCATTCCCGAATATCCGTGGCTGCGCCGCGGGCGCATCCAGTCGGAGTGGGGTGTCTCCGACGAGGTGATGCGCGATCTGGTGAACGCCGGTGCGCTCGACCTGATCATCGCCACGGTCGATGCCGGCGCGCCCGCCAAGGAGGCGCGTTCCTGGTGGGTCGCCTACCTCACCGAGAAGGCCAACGAGCGCGGTGTCGCGCTCGAGGACCTGCCGATCACGCCCGCGCAGGTGGCCGAGGTGATCGGCCTGGTGGAGGCCAAGACGGTGAACAACAAGGTCGCCAAACAGGTGGTCGACCTGGTGCTCGACGGTGCGGGCGATCCGGCCCATATCGTGGAGAGCAAGGGCCTGGGCATGGTCAGCGACGACAGCGCGCTGCAGGCCGAGGTCGACAAGGCGCTGGCCGCCAATCCCGATATCGCCGACAAGATCCGGTCCGGCAAGGTGCAGGCCGCGGGCAAGATCGTCGGTGATGTCATGAAGGCCACGCGAGGCCAGGCCGACGCGGCCCGGGTCCGCGAACTGGTCCTCGCCGCCTGCGGCGGGTAGCTTCCCGAAATTCCGGAACCGGCCCGTCCCGCCTCGCGCGGGGCGGGCCGGTGCGTGTTGTGGGCGGGTAGGGAACGTCTGCGGCCGGGCGCCTCCGCCTCCACCTCCGCCGCTGCCGGGGACGCTCCGGGGACGCTCCGGGGACGCTCCGGGGACGCTCCGGGGACGCTCCGCCCAGCTATTCTAGTGCTAGAATAGTTGCGTGGAGCTCACCTCGTCGGAACTCGTCGTCCTCGGTCTGCTCATCGAGTCCCCACAGCACGGCTACGACTTGGAACAGGTCATCGAGCGCCGCGGGATACGGCAGTGGACCGAGATCGGGTTCTCCTCGATCTACTACCTGCTCACCAAACTGGAGAAACGCGGGTTCGTGCACGCGCCCGAGGCTCCCGCCGCGGCGAAGGGCCGACGTGTCTTCCACGCCACCGCGGCGGGGCGGGAGGTGGCCACCCGTGCGGCGCTCGCGCTCATCGCGGAACCGCATCCGGTACCGAATCCCTTTCTGGTGGGTGTCTCGAACCTGCCGCTGCTCGCCGAGCCGGAATACGCGCGGGCACTGGTCGAACGGCTCGGGCAGGTGCAGGCGCGTATCGCCGCGATCGAGGCGGCGGCCTCCGCGCAATCCCCCCTCGCGCTACCCGCGCGCGAGGTCTTCTCCTATTCGCTGAGCCTCCTGGAGGCAGAGAGGTCGTGGCTCGCGCGGCGAGTCCAGGTATCCGATGGTGGACAAGACGGCTGACAAGATCGACTTCAAGAAGGAGATCGAGGCCTATCGTGCCCGGCAGGGCCGATTTCAGGTGGTGGACGTGCCCGATCTGCAGTACCTCATGATCGACGGGCACGGTGATCCCAATACCGACCCCGCCTTCGCGCACGCGACCGAGGCGCTCTACCCCCTCGCCTACGCACTCAAGTTCGCCAGTAAACGCGAGCTCGGACGCGACTATGTCGTCATGCCGCTGGAGGGTCTGTGGTGGGCCGACGATATGGACTCTTTCACCGCCGCGCGTGACAAGTCCCGCTGGGACTGGACGTTGATGATCATGGTCCCCGACTGGATAGAGCCCGGCCTCTTCGCGGCCGCCGTCGAACGGGTCGCGGCCAAGAATCGACCGGCGCGTCTACTCGATGTGCGCCTGGACGGCCTGTCCGAGGGGCGCTGTGTGCAGACGCTGCACATCGGCTCCTACGACGACGAGACCGAGGTGCTGGCCCGGATGCATCACGAATTCGTGCCGAACAACGGGTTCCGAATGGTCGGCCGGCACCACGAGATCTATCTCGGTGACGCCCGCAAGGTGGCGCCCGGGAAACTCCGCACGATCCTCCGGCAGCCGGTCGCCGCGCGGAATTCCTGAAGCGCATTCTCTAGTCCGGTCCGCCCCCACCGGCGGCCGGTGGTGGAATGCGCACCACCCGGTCGTCGTTCGGCGTCGGCTCGCCACCATCGGATTTGTTCGCCGTCGATACCCAGATGGTCCCGTCCATCGCCGGGGACGCGCCGAGCAGGCGGCCGTACTTGTTGGAGACGAAAACGCTCGGGGGCGCGGTGACCGCGAAGGTCTGGGGGTCCGGCGCGGCCATCGCGAGCGCTTTCGCGTCGGTCAGCGAGATCGCCACGCCTTCGGGCGTCACCGCGCACCCGGCCACTCCCGGCCGGTCGGGCCAGGTCCAGGCGGTGGTGACCACACCGTCGGGGCCGATCCGCTGGAGCCGGTCCATGGTGGGGGTGCGGTCGGTGATCCAGATCTGGTCACCGCCGAGGCAGATATCGCCGGCCGAGCCGATGCCGGCGACCGCGACCTCGGTGGGCGCGTCCCCATTGGAACTCGGATTGTTCACCCGCAGCAGTTTCCCGGCCCGGCTCCCGGGATCGGCGGCCGCGGCGGGATCGCCGGTATCGCCGGTGAGCACCAGCATCTGATCGGGTTTCGACCATTCGATCGCACCGCGATTCCCGGTGGCGCCCTTCGGGATTCCGGTCAACACCGGTTTCGCGGGCCCGCCTTCGGCGAAGCGCACCACCCGGTTGTCGCTGGGCGTGGTGACATAGGCGTAGATCAGCCCGTCCTCGGCATAGGTGGGGGAGATCGCGATATCGCTCAACCCGCCGTCGCCCGCGGGGTCGACATCGACCCGGGCCACTTCGATCGGCTGCTGCTCCGGCGCCACCTGCAGGATCCGCCCGGTACGGCGTTCGGCCACCAGCGCGTACCCGCCCATCTCGACCAGCCCGCCGGTGGTGTCGAGGCAACTCACCACCACGGCCGGATCCGGGTCGATACACGGACCGCTGGGCCGGGTGGTGGAGCTCTCGGAATGCTCGGGTTTCTTCGGCTCGAGTTCCGCGCCCTCCAGCGTCGGTTCCGGGGTGAACGGACTGGATGCGGAATCGTCGAATCGGGCGCATCCACTGAGCAGCAACGCTCCGAGTACCAGCCCCACCGTCACGCGCCGCGCGCCAACCGACCTCATAATCTCCCAACGTAGTGGAAACGACGCCGCCCGTGCCCCGAAGGCCCCGCCGCGGCGAGAAGCGTCCATTCGGAGCGGTTCGTCCGGGCTGTGACACGGGGCCGGCGCATGGCACGGACACGCCGCCGATTCAGCCGGTGCCGGGCGGTTCGTCGGCTTACTGTTGAGGAGTGAGTGCCAAGGCGAGAAACGGGTCCGCGTCCTCCGAGGCCGCGGGGCCCGGGAATCTGTCTACCGGAGAGCAGCGCGCGGTATCGACCACCGCGGGCGGGGTCGGGAGTCCCTACGATTCCCCGACCGGCCAGTTCCCCTCAGTGGCCATGACGAAGGAGATCCCGGTGAACGCATCGGCGACCACCGGTGGCACACCGGCCGATACGCCGGGTCCCGGCGGCCCCGGCGACCCAAGAGGTCGCGACGACGCCTACAACGCCAGCATCCCGCCGGCCGGTAATCAGCCCAACAGGGGACTGCGCCGCCGCAACGGCGATTTCCGCCGCGGCACCCTCGACTTCGGCCTCTTCATCCTGCGACTGGTCGTGGGAGCCACGTTCCTCTACCACGGCCTGCAGAAACTGACGGGCTGGTTCCACGGCCCGGGCCTGGACGGCACCAAAGCCATGATGGAGAGCAGCGGCTGGCAACATCCCTCGCTGGCCGCCGCCCTGGTGACCGCCGGCGAGGTGGGCGGCGGAGCGCTGCTGATCCTGGGCCTGGCCACCCCGCTGGCCGCGGGCGCGGTGCTGGCGGTGATCCTGGACGCCTGGTTCTGGAAGCAGGGTATGCATCCCGGGTTCCAGTACAAGGCCGGTCCGGGCGCGGTCGAGATGGAGAGCATCCTCGCCGGCACCGCGGTCGCCCTCATCTTCACCGGGCCCGGACGCTGGTCACTCGACCGCGGGCGGGGCTGGGCGGTCCGGCCCGGGGCGGGATCGTTCGTGGTCTTCGTATTGGCCGTCGCCGCCGCGGTGCTCACCTACTGGTGGCTCCAGAACGGCAATCCGCTGACCGGTATCGGTCCCTTCGACTGACCTCGCGAAACGAACAAGGCGCCCCCCGGTTTTGGGGAGCGCCTTGTTCGTTGCGGCGGGCGGGTCAGGGCACCTGCCGGACCGCGCCCTTGTCGGCGGAGGTCGCCAGCGCGGCATAGGCGCGCAGCGCGGTGGTGACCTGCCGTTCCCGGTTCTGCGGCTGCCACGGCCGCTCGCGGGCCTCCATCTTGGCCCGGCGTTCGGCCAGCACCGCCTCGTCGACGACGACCTCCAGGGTGCGGGTCGCGACATCGATGCGGACCCGGTCACCGTTCTCCACCAGGCCGATCACACCGCCGCTGGCCGCCTCCGGCGAGATATGGCCGATCGACAGACCCGAGGTACCGCCGGAGAACCGGCCGTCGGTGATCAGGGCGCACTGCTTGCCCAGGCCCGCGCCCTTGAGGAACGCGGTCGGATGCAGCATCTCCTGCATCCCCGGTCCGCCGGCCGGACCCTCGTACCGCACCACGAGCACATCACCGGGCTGGATCTTCTTGCCCAGGATCACCGAGACGGCTTCCTCCTGGGACTCCACCACCACGGCGGGGCCTTCGAAGGAGAACAGATCCTCGTCGATACCCGCGGTTTTGAGCACCGCGCCGTCGACCGCGAGATTGCCGCGCAACACGACCAGCCCGCCCTCGGCGGTGTAGGCGTGTTCGATATCGCGGATGCAACCGCCCGCGGCATCGGTGTCCAACGACGACCAGCGGTTCTCGGTCGAGAAGGGTTCGGTGGTGCGCACCCCGCCCGGTGCCGCGTGGAAGAGTTCCAGTGCTTCCTCGGACGCCTTGCCGGACCGGATGTCCCAGGTGTCGAGCCATTCGTCCACCGACGCGCTGTGCACGGTCGTCACCCCGGTTTCCAGCAGACCGGCCCGGTGCAGCTCACCGAGGATGGCGGGGATACCGCCGGCCCGGTGCACGTCCTCCATGTGGTAGTCCGAGTTCGGTGCCACCTTCGACAGGGTCGGCACCTGGCGGCTGATGGTTTCGATGGTGTGCAGATCGAAATCGATCTCACCCTCCTGCGCCGCGGCCAGCGTGTGCAGGACGGTGTTGGTGGACCCGCCCATCGCCACGTCCAGGGCCATGGCATTGCGGAAGGCCTTCTCGTTCGCGACATTGCGCGGCAGCACCGAGGCGTCGTCGTCGCGGTACCAGCGGGTCGCGATATCGACGACGATCGTCCCGGCGCGCTCGAACAGGGCACGGCGCGCGGCATGGGTGGCCAGCGTCGACCCGTTGCCCGGCAGCGCCAGACCCAGGGCCTCGGTGAGGCAGTTCATCGAATTGGCGGTGAACATGCCGGAGCAGGAACCGCAGGTCGGACACGCGCTGCGCTCGACCTCGCTCAATCCGTCATCGGTGACCGCCGGATTCGCGCTGGCCGAGATCGCGGTGATGAGGTCGGTCGGGGCCTGCGCGACCCCGCCCACAACCACGGCCTTCCCGGCCTCCATCGGCCCGCCGGAGACGAAGACGGTGGGGATGTTCAACCGCATGGCGGCGTTCAGCATGCCCGGGGTGATCTTGTCGCAGTTGGAGATGCACACCAGCGCGTCGGCGGTATGCGCGTTCACCATGTACTCCACCGAATCGGCGATGATCTCCCGGCTGGGCAGCGAATAGAGCATGCCGCCGTGACCCATGGCGATTCCGTCGTCCACCGCGATGGTGTGGAATTCCCGTGCTACCCCGCCCGCTTCCCGCACCGCGCCGGCCACGATCTCACCGACGTTCTTGAGATGCACGTGCCCGGGCACGAACTGGGTGTAGGAGTTGGCGATGGCGACGATCGGCTTACCGAAATCGGAATCGGTCATACCGGTGGCCCGCCACAGGGCGCGGGCGCCGGCGGCATTGCGGCCGATGGTGGTTGTTCGGGAACGAAGCGGTGGCATGAGTGTCCTCGGTCGGGTCGCGGGGCTGAAAGTTGCGACAGCGCCGTATCGCCCGGCGCGGGGACCGCGGTCGGGTGCGATCGGCGATTTTCCAGGCTACTCCCGTTCGGAAGTGGGCCCGGGGCCGGTATCGGCAGCCCAGGAGGTGGGTCAGGAGTCGTTGGAGTCGGCGCCGGTCTTTCCGGAGCCACCGGCCGCGGGCCGGTCGGACGTCGAGTCGCCCGGCGCCGCATCCCGGGAACCCGCGTCACGCGGCGTCGCGTCATCGGCTGCGGCGTCGGCGGGTGCCGAGTCGTCGGACGTCGCGTCGGCGGGCGCGGGGCTGCCGGCTTCGGTGCCGGGCGTCGCGTCGTCGGTGCCGGGGGCGGCGTCATCGGACGCGGTGACGTCGGTGGTGGCAGTGTCGGAGGCGGGCGGGGCCGGGTCGGGGACCGCGAACGGGTCCGGGATACGCCCGCCGGAGGCGTCCACCAGGTCACGCAGCCGGTCGTAGCTCACCGCCGGCAGCGGCACCTCGCTGTCGTCGCCCAGATGGACGCGGACGAACCCCCGTTTGGGGATGCTCAGGCCTTTCACCTGTGCCCAGTCGATGTGCCGGGAGGAGAAGACCGAACGCAGGTCAAGTCCGGCCGGCGAGACCGTCGTCTGTGTCCGTACGATCCAGACGAGCACGGCAAGGGGGATCAGCGCGAGCCAGAAGAACCCGGCCGGCCAGCCGACGATGGGGAAGAACACGCACATCGCGAGAATGAACACGCCGAGATAGGACAGACCTGTCGTGCGGATCACACGCCGCGGTCCGGGCGGCGCCGTATCCGCACCCGTTACCTCCGCGGCAGCGGGGTTGTGGGACGATTCAGGAGGTGGCACGGACTGATGCGGTGATGACACCTCACCATCCTCGCATCATGGTGGACCGGCGTGAGCACCCGCTACCTTCCCACATAATGGGAAGTCGGCGGTCAGCTGTTTGACTCCGCACCACACGCACACATACCGTCATGCGCGTGAATCGAAACGAGTTGCTCGTAATCGGCCGGCGCGTCCAGCGCTGAGCCAGACGATCCGGAGTCGAATACGTCAGCTCGCACTGCGACGCGCCACCCTCGAACAGCCGCCGGCTGTCGGGGGCTTTTTTATGTCGGGACCAGTGAACGACAAGCAGTAAGGAACCAAGACGGTGAGCGCACCAACTACCCGGCCCGGGCCCGCGGCCCGCAGGCCCGCGCCTTCGAACCCGTCGGCTCCGGCCGGCGCTCCGACCACCCCGGCGAATCGCCGCCAGGTCCCGCCCGAGCGGGTCACCGGCGCGCAGTCCGTCGTCCGCTCCCTCGAGGAGCTCGGCGTCGACACCGTATTCGGCATTCCGGGTGGCGCCGTTCTCCCGCTCTACGATCCGCTGTTCGATTCCACCAAGGTGCGCCATGTGCTCGTGCGGCATGAGCAGGGCGCCGGCCACGCGGCCACCGGATACGCCCAGGCGACCGGCAAGGTCGGGGTGTGTATGGCGACCTCCGGTCCCGGCGCGACCAATCTGGTGACCCCGATCGCGGACGCCCAGATGGATTCGGTGCCGATGGTCGCGATCACCGGTCAGGTCGGCCGTAGCCTGATCGGCACCGACGCCTTCCAGGAAGCCGATATCTCGGGCATCACCATGCCGATCACCAAACACAATTTCCTGATCAAAGAGGGCGCCGATATCCCGCGCATCCTCGCCGAGGCCTTCTACCTGGCCTCCAGCGGACGGCCCGGGGTGGTGCTGGTGGACATCCCCAAAGATGTGCTGCAGGAGCAGACGACCTTCGGCTGGCCGCCGGAGATGCGGCTGCCCGGCTACCGTCCGGTCACCAAACCGCACGGTAAGCAGGTGCGCGAGGCCGCCCGGCTGATCGCCGAGTCCACCCAGCCCGTGCTCTACGTCGGCGGCGGTGTGATCAAGTCCGAAGCATCGGCCGAACTGCTGGAGCTCGCCGAGCTCACCGGTATCCCGGTGGTCACCACCCTGATGGCGCGCGGCGCGTTCCCCGACAGTCACGAACTCAATATGGGTATGCCGGGTATGCACGGCACCGTGGCCGCGGTGGCCGCCCTGCAGAAATCGGATCTGCTGGTCACCCTCGGCGCCCGGTTCGACGATCGCGTCACCGGAAAGTTGGACTCCTTTGCGCCCGGCGCCAAAGTGATCCACGCCGATATCGACCCGGCCGAGATCGGTAAGAACCGGCACGCCGATGTGCCGATCGTCGGCGACTGCCGCGAGGTGATCACCGAACTCATCGAGACCCTGCGCGCCGACCCGGCCGGTTTCGAACTCGACCTGACCGCCTGGCGGGCCTACCTCGACGGCATCCGCGACTCCTATCCGCTCGGCTGGAGCAAGCCGTCGGACGGGTCGGTGTCGCCGGAGTACGTCATCGAGACCCTGGGCCGCCTGGCCGGCCCCGACGCCATCTACTGCGCCGGCGTCGGCCAGCACCAGATGTGGGCCGCCCAGTTCATCAAGTACGAGAAGCCGCGGACCTGGCTGAACTCCGGCGGCGCCGGGACCATGGGGTACGCGGTTCCCGCCGCGATGGGCGCCAAGATGGGCCGGCCCGACCGTGAGGTGTGGGCGGTCGACGGTGACGGCTGCTTCCAGATGACCAATCAGGAACTCGCCACCTGCTCGGTGGAGGGTGTGCCGATCAAGGTCGCGCTGATCAACAACGGCAACCTGGGCATGGTCCGCCAGTGGCAGACCCTGTTCTACGACCAGCGCTACTCCAATACCGACCTCAAGACCCACGGTCTGCGTATCCCCGATTTCGTGAAGCTCGCCGAGGCCTTGGGCTGCCACGGCATCCGGGTGGAGAGGGAAGAGGACGTCGAGGCCGCGATCCGCGAGGCCCAGTCGATCAACGACCGTCCCGTGGTGATCGATTTCATCGTCGGCAAGGACGCCCAGGTGTGGCCGATGGTCGCCGCCGGCACCAGCAACGACGAGATCATGGCCGCGCGCGGTATCCGCCCGCTGTTCGACGAGGACGAGCAGGCCGCCGAACCCGCCATCATCCACGAGGCCATGAACCGCGAGCAGGCCGAGACCGAGGGGAACCCGTCATGAGCACCACCCACACCCTCAGTGTCCTGGTCGAGGACAAGCCCGGCGTGCTGGCCCGGGTGGCCAGCCTGTTCTCCCGGCGCGGATTCAATATCGAATCGCTGGCCGTCGGCGCGACCGAGGTCAAGGAGATCTCCCGGATGACCATCGTGGTCACCGTGGACGATCTGCCGCTGGAACAGGTCACCAAACAGCTCAACAAGCTGGTGAACGTGATCAAGATCGTCGAACAGGACCCGGAGTCCTCCGTGGCCCGCGAGCTGATCCTGGTGAAGGTTCGCGCCGACGCCAGCGTGCGCACCCAGGTGATCGAATCGGTCAACCTGTTCCGCGCCAAGGTCATCGACGTCTCGCCCGACGCGCTCACCGTCGAGGCGACCGGCACCCGGTCCAAGCTCGACGCGCTGCTGCGCATGCTCGAGCCGTACGGCATCCGGGAGATTGTGCAATCCGGGGTGGTGGCCGTGGGCCGCGGACCCAAGTCGATCACCGCCACCCGCTAACCCGTGGCCGGGCGCACCCCGCACCCGGCCACGTTATGTGCCTCGTTTACCGTTTCCCGCGTTTCGCGGGTTCGAATAAGTCAGAAGGGATACCACCAAGTGGCAGTCGAGATGTTCTACGACGACGATGCCGACCTGTCGATCATCCAGGGCCGCAAGGTCGCGGTGATCGGCTACGGCAGCCAGGGTCACGCGCATTCGCTGAGCCTGCGCGACTCCGGCGTCGAGGTCCGCATCGGCCTCAAGGAAGGCTCCAAGTCGCGGGCCAAGGCCGAAGAGGCCGGGCTCACCGTCGGCACTCCCGCCGAGGTTTCGGAGTGGGCCGACGTCATCATGCTGCTCGCCCCCGACACCGCGCAGGCCTCGATCTTCACCAATGACATCGAGCCCAACCTGAAGGACGGCGACGCGCTGTTCTTCGGGCACGGCCTCAACATCCACTTCGGCCTGATCAAGCCGGGCGCCGAGATCACCATCGGCATGGTCGCCCCCAAAGGCCCCGGCCACCTGGTGCGCCGCCAGTTCGTCGACGGCAAGGGTGTCCCCGCTCTGATCGCCATCGAGCAGGACCCGAAGGGCGAGGGCCAGGCCTTGGCGCTGTCCTACGCCAAGGGCATCGGTGGCACCCGCGCCGGCGTCATCAAGACCACCTTCAAGGAAGAGACCGAAACCGACCTCTTCGGTGAGCAGGCCGTGCTGTGCGGTGGCACCGAGGAACTGGTGAAGACCGGTTTCGAGGTCATGGTCGAGGCCGGCTACGCCCCGGAGATGGCCTACTTCGAGGTGCTGCACGAGCTGAAGCTGATCGTCGACCTGATGTACGAGGGCGGTATCGCCCGGATGAACTACTCGGTCTCCGACACCGCCGAATTCGGTGGCTATCTGTCGGGCCCGCGGGTCATCGACGCCGACACCAAGAAGCGGATGCAGGACATCCTCAAGGACATCCAGGACGGCAGCTTCGTCAAGCGGCTGGTCGCCAATGTCGAGGGTGGTAACAAGGAGCTCGAGGGCCTGCGCAAGCAGAACGCCGAGCACCCGATCGAGGTCACCGGTAAGAAGCTGCGCGATCTGATGAGCTGGGTGGACCGGCCGATCACCGAAACCGCGTAGTCCGGACACCACATCGATGGGTCCGTTCGCAAGATCGCGAACGGGCCCATCTGTGTGTTCGGGAGGGCATGGTTCGCCGGCGGGTCCCACTCAGTCGAGTACGGCGAATGCCTCGACCTCGACCAGCACATCCGGCTCGAACAGGTAGTCCACACCGATCTGGTGCCCGAAGGGAACTTCAACGAAACCAGGTGTCATGCCGGAAACCGCGCCGCTGCCATCGGGTACCCGCAACTCACCCACAACCACCGCGAACTGCTCGATCAGGTCCTCGACAAATGGTCGCTCCAAATCCTCGACGCGCTGTGCGAGCTCGACGATTCGGTGTCCGGGAACCAGCGGCGGAGCACTATCGGTAGCGGATTTCACTGCCGATGGACGACGACGGACTTTTGGCTGCAGTTACGATTCACATCGAATTGATCGACGAACGGAACCGTGGGCCAACCCACAGTGAGGGGACGAGGTGGCGCTGACCAGACGGTTTCAGCCAGTATCTACCCTCCGACCGTTCGTGCACCGCGGGACTGTGCCCGCCGCGTTCGACAGCGCGCTCGCCGCCACCTTCTACTTCGCTGCCTGAGCGCCCGGTCACCGGCAACGGAAACCTTCGATGGCTAGGTTGGGCGACGATAGGGTCATCGCGGAAATGCTGCATGCGGCCGAACGCATCGCCGACGCGCTCGTGGACAGGACCGCTCCTCAGTTCAGCAGAAAGCATCACGAATTCCCGGACCACATACGGAACCACCTCGAACGAGTCCAGCACCAGGACGAGCGGCTCGCACCCGAGGTGTACAAGATCGGTCCGGCTGCGCACACGGACCGCAATACCGCCACCGAAGAGTCCGCATACGGCTCGAGCACGCGGGGGCCGTTCCACGATCCGGACGCGAAGCGAGTCGAGATATCCCTGGAAGAAGCTCAGGAGCTGTGCGACCAGGTCCGTGATCGGAAACCGGATTTCGCCGGAACCGGTAACAGGGTGCATCTGATCGATACGAGCTCTGGTCCAGCTGTGATGCGTTCCAATAAAGATGAGCCAACCGTGACTTTCATGAAGAAATGGATGCCCGAGAACACGGCGATAGCGTACGGACGCGATCATGGCATGAGAACACCCAGGGTCCTCCATGCCGGGGTGGATTCGGTCACCGGTCGGGCATTCACAATTATGCAGCCTATTCCCGGTAGAACGCTGAAGGTCGATGATCCCGAGCTGATGAGTTGTCTGCCCGAAATTTTGGATCAGGTGCATCCGATGTCTCCACGCCCCGTACCGAAAGGAATGGAAATGGATATACCGGAGTGGCAACGGCAGATGATCCAGCATGCCGACGACGAGTATCACCGCCTCCCACCGGATCGGCGGGCGAAGCTCGACGAACTCGGCCTAGGCCCGCTGTCCGAGTATGTTCGGCCGGACCGTAGTCGTTTCGGTGAACCGGTCGTCTTCGGCCACAACGACATGTATCCGGGCAACGTCAATCTCGATGCAAGGAACGGAAAAATGGAAGTGTGGCTTTTCGATCTGGAGAACGCCGGACCCAGTGATTCGATCTATGACGGAGCGTTCTTCCTTGATCGTTCGTTGAATGACGAGACGGTCCGCGCACAGGCCACGGCGATGTGGGCCGAGCGGATATCGTCCGTGAATCCTGCCGTTGATGCCGAAGCTGCCCTTCGCATGTACCGTGATATTCAGGACTGGAGAGTAATGGCGATGTCCCCCGATGTAATGCCGGGTGTCACCGATCCGGGCCAGTACGAGAAATTTGTCGACTTGTACCACAAACGGCTATCTCGGCATTCTGAACCCTGGCCCAATTTTTCACGGGAGGAGTTGAGTGCAGTGTTTCGCGGATGGGGTCAGTAACCTCTTGTGTCTGTGCGGGACAGCCGCATCGTACCGATCGCGAAGATCGCCACGCAGACCACCGCGAAGTAGATCCTGCGGCGGTCACGGCGGCGATCACACCGAAGACGATCGGTTTCGCGATCGGGAAGGAGCCGGCGGCGGGTCTGGATGCCGAAAACCGTCTCGACCGTATTGGCTTTGAATTCCGCGCACAGCGACGACACCCCGCCCGCCATGAGGATGAAGGCGGAGAAGATGAGGATCCAGTAGGCGGCATTGGTCCGATCCGTGGTTGGAGACGCTCAGTACAAAAGCGACCCGGCCGGGTTTGGTTTCGACACCGGGAATGGGAATCACGTTGTCCGGCCCCTGCACGTGGGCGGTTTCGTCACCGACCCCGCTGCGACCGGTGTCGAGGTTCGTCCAGGACACCCGGAACTGCTGTTCGTAGCCCGTCTCCGACGCGGCGTCGGTGTACAGGGTGAGATCGATGATCCCGGGCGCGACGGGGGTCGCGGTGACCTTGCTTCCGGCGTCGTGTCGTCGGGGGTCGGTCGGTCCGATGCCCAGGCCCCGCCGATGCGGCGCTCGCGGTGACCGCCTCGGCGGTATCCGGAGCCCCGGCCCCCCGATGAGTTTCGCCGTGGTTCCGCGTCTGTACCTGTACGTGCCCGATCACCGCACCCGAGGAGAGCATATGACCGCCACCTACACCTTCGACGTTTTCTCCAGCCTCGACGGCTACGGCTCCTACGGAGAAGACGGCGACTGGGGCGGCTACTGGGGTAAACAGGGCCCCGAACTGCTCGACCGCCGATTCGAACTATTCGGCACCGAGCAGCGAATGATATTCGGTGCCAATACTTTTCGTCAGTTCGTGGAGATGCTGGGCTCCGGCACCGAGGAGTCCGGGGTGGGTGACCCCTGGGTCACCCGGATGCGGAACCTGCCCGCGACGGTGGTGTCGAGCACCCTGGAAGGGCCGCTCGACTGGCCGGACGCGACCATCGCGAGCGGAGACGCCGTCGAGATCGTCGCCCGGCTCAAAGAGGAGTCCGAGTTGCCGTTGCGGTCACACGGCAGCTTGTCGATGAACTGGGCGCTGCTGGCCGCCGGTCTGGTCGACCGGGTGCAGGTGACGATTTTCCCGGTGATCACCGGGCGGACCGGCACGGACCCGATCTTCGGCGGCGCGGCCGATTTCGATCTGGAGCTGATCGAGAGCCGGACGCTCGACGGCAATATCCAAGAGCTCATCTACCGTCCCACCCTGCACGGGTAACGTTCGGGCGCCGCTTCTCATACCACTCAGTCCAGCACGGCGTACGCCTCCACCTCGACCAGCACATCGGGCTCGAACAGGTAGTCCACACCGATCGCCGACAAGGGCGGCAACGGTTGAGGTATCCCGAGCTCCTCGACGACGCGCTCGATCCCCGCGACGAAGTCGTCGTACTTGTCCGGGGTCCAGTGCGTGACGAAGAAGCGCAACCGGACAACATCGGCGAAACTCGCGCCCGCCCCCGCCAGCCCGCGTGCCGTACTGCGGAGGGCGTGCGCGACCTGACCGGCGAGGTCGCCGGTCGCGACGGGATTGCCGGCCGCGTCGCGCGCGATCTGGCCGGCGATGTGCACCTGACGGGCGCCGGAAGCGATCGAGACATGGTGGTACGGAACAGGGGCGAACATGCCTTCGGGGGTGAGCAGCTGCACTGTCATGGTGGTCCCTTTCACTGATCGAACAGGTATCTGATGTCTACCTGGTGTCCGAAGGGAACTTCAACGAGACTAGGTGTCATGCCGGAAACCGCGCCACTGCCCCCGGGCAGCCCGCAACTCACGCAGGCCCACCGCGAACTGCTCGATCAGGTCCTCGACAAATGGTCGCTCCAAATCCTCGACGCGCTGTGCGAGCACGGGTCGCTGCGCTTCAACGACCTCCGCCGGGCCATCCCGTTGGTGACGCAGAAGTCGCTCACCGCCGCGTTGCGGCGGCTGGAACGCAACGGGATGGTCGATCGGATCGTCACGAGTACCCGGCCCATCGCGGTCGAGTACCGGCTGACGCCGCTCGGCCGGTCGCTACAGGACCTCATCGACGCACTCCTGCACTGGGCCACCGGCACACTGCCCGAGGTCGAATTCGCCCGCACCCGGTTCGACCAGGAGGCGGAAGGCGGACAGGCCCGTTCACGTACGAGCTGAACGGACGCTGGGGAGTCGGCGAACCATGCCGACGCCGGGGGCGCGGAACGGCAGTATCCGCGCCCAGCGACGATCAGTAGGCCCCAGACCGGGCTCGACGCCGTATCGCATCGGCCGAGCCGAACCCGGTATGTTCGAGAACGCTCGACACCACAGGAGGTTTCACAATGACTGAAGTCCACGGTATGTCGGTCGACATCCAGACCCCTGACGGTGTCGCCGACGCGTACGTCACCCACCCCGGCGACGGGGCCGCCCATCCGGGAGTACTGCTGATCCAGGACGGTTTCGGGGTGCGGCCCAGCCTGCGAGCCCTGGCCGACCGTATCGCCGCGCACGGCTACACCGTCTTGCTGCCGAACGCCTTCTACCGGCACGGTCCCGCGCCGGTGCTCGAACTACCGGATTTCATCGACCCGGAGGCACGGCCGGAGATCTTCCAGCAACTCTTCCCGATGATCCGCGAGCTGACCCCCGAGCTGCTGCGGTCCGATGCCGGCGCCTACCTCGCCTGGCTGGCCGCGGCGCCGCAGGTCGCCGCGGGAAAGGTCGGTGTCACCGGCTACTGCATGGGTGCGCGACTCGCGGTGCTGGTCGCGGCCGGGTTCCCCGATCGGGTCGCGGCGGTGGCCGGATTCCACGGCGGCCCGCTGGTCACCGAGAGCGCGGACAGTCCGCATCTGCTCGTCGGAAAGATCACGGGAGAATTGTATTTCGCCCATGCCGGCGAAGACGTGCACAAGGCGCCCGACCATTTCGACCAGTTCGACAAGTCAGTCGAGGCGGCCGGTGAGCGGCACCGCACCGAGGTCTACGAGGGCGCGAAACACGGCTACACCCAGGCGGATACCGCCGCCTACGACGCCGAGTTCGCCGAGAGGCACTACCGCGAACTACTGGCCTTGTTCGACCGCAACCTGCGGGGGTAGCCGCGCGCGGACCGTTGGCCGGACCGCAGCGCTTCGCCCGGCTGATCCGCGATATCGCCGACGGTTGCGATGCCCGTCGCTATCTCCGCGAATGTTCGCACTGCTGTGGAATCGACAGAGCGCGGGCCGTTGCCCCGCCCGCTTCTTCGTCGTGACGGAACCCTTCGGACTGCGGGTTACGATGCGATACGCGGTACGGCACGGCTGTTGTGCAGGAGACCGAAGCGTCCGGTGGTGTCGGGTTCGAGGAAGATGAGGTCTCGGTATTCTCCCTGGTCCGGGATCGTTTCGACGAAGTGCGTCTCGCTGATCGCCGCCAAGGTCACGACCGAATCGGTGACGGCGATGGTCGCGCCGGGCAATGGTGGCTCCGCTCTGGGTCGACGAGGACGAACTCGCCCGCATTCACCAGGGACTCCGCGAACTTTTCGACCCCCTGGTGCGCAATCCGCCCGGGAGCGGCCGTCGTCAGCTCACCCTGGGTGTGGTGACGGTCCCGCATCCATCGTCGGAGTGATGGTGCGACCTGTTGGCGAAACAGTGGCGGCACAAGCGTTTCCGAGCGGTACGGTCCGGCCGGAGGTGGTTGACTCGTGGTGGCTATGCGGCCGTGGGCCGCAAGAAGTAACAGCAGTCGATTGCCCGTAGCGCGTCCGAGTCCGTGATCGCGCTGGCGCTGCGGCGCACGACCGGGAGTCGCAGACCTCGCTCACCGATGCAATGAACTGCTCGTCGGCCCGCTTCCTCCTACCGCGCCGCGTGCGTCCTACCTGTCACTTTCCGTTATCAGCCGTATTGAGTCCGTACTGCGAGATGGACACGAAACAGTGTCGACACCGCCGCTGCCGCCCCCGCCGTGGAATCCTTGAAAATCGACATGCCGTGAGCACGTGACAGGCACCCGGAGCCACACAGCGTTCGCTAGGAGGCGTGATGACCGCAGGTGGATTCGACCCCGCATACAGCCCCACAGCAAGCCCCGCCAGCAGCATCAAACCAGCCGGCCTGGGCAAACGCGCGGTAGCCAGGTTCGTCGACTGGATCATCGCCGGCATCATCGGCGCCCTCTTCTTCTGGCTCCTCGGCACGGTTTGGGACCTCCCCGACTGGGTCTCGGTCCTCCCCGGTGCCGCCTTCGGCTGGCTCTACTTCGTTCTCTTCGAAGTGTCCTCCGGCTCGACACCGGGCAAGAAACTCCTCGGCCTGCACGTCAACGGGTCGGGCAGGGCACCGAAACCCAGCCTCAAGGACTCCGCGGTCCGCAACGCCTACATGCTGCTCAACCTGATCCCGTGGGTGGGCGGGCTGCTGTGGTTCGTCGCGGCGATTGCCATCGCGTTCACGATCAGCTCGAGCCCGACGAAGCAGGGTTGGCATGACAATGCGGCGGGGGGGACGCAGGTCATCGACCAATAGCCACAGTCATCATGTCTGGGACGTGGCGGACTGGCCCATGCTTGATATGGCCCGGCATCGGAGCAGATGCTGGGCCATATCGTTTGACCATGTCTGATTCACTCGCGTAAACAACTGCGGCGCGAAGATGGGGGAGCACCGGGTGGGGGTGTACTGCATGAGAACGAGATCGTCACAGCGAACAACCGGCCCGCAGTCTCCCACCCGGGCCTGGCCGCACCGTTGGGAAGCTCACCGATATCCGCGACCGGGTGCTACGGGGCCATCTGTTTGTGATCCATCGCCGGTCCTTGCGATCGCGGCCGTCATGATTCCGGGTCTGGCGTCACATGGCTGAACTGAGCTGAAAGAAGCCGTGATCGATTGTGGCAACCTTCAGGTAGCTGACGAGATATCCCGGAGGAAGCCGTCCCACTCTGCGGGGGTGAACATGAGCACCGGGCCCGTCGCATTCTTCGAGTCACGGACTCCGACTGCCTCATCGAGGTGAGCGACCTCCACGCAGTCGCCGCCATGCTGGCTGTAGCTGCTCTTGAACCAGATAGCGCCGGATAGATCATCGTTCACTCGGCATGCTCCTCTAAGACTTCCCGCATAAGGAACCTGGTGTCCTCTGGGCTCAACGCTACATCGCGCAGGGTTGCCACTGCTCTTCGATGGCGATCGATCTGGTCGTCATCTTCCAGGAACAACGCTCCGGTAAACCCTTCGACGAACACCACGGGCGGCTCCGGAACGTGGCCGGCGCGCAGTGGCGGGAATTCGAACAAGGTGAACGATTGAGTGATCAGGCCGAAGTGTCCGCCCACACCGAACGGGATAGCCCGGATCGCTACGTTCGGTAGTTCACCGGCTTCCAGCAGCCGACGGACCTGTTCGCCCATTACTTGTTTACCGCCGATCTGGTGCCTCAGCGCTGCCTCCGACAGCAACAGCTCCAATGAAAACGGCTGTGTCCCTGTTAGTTTTCGCTGCCTCCTGGCGATCAACTCCAGGTGCCGCTCCTTGTTCGCCGCAGAAATGTCCGGTTCGGTCGTCTCCATGATCCACCGGCGGTAGGCCGGGGTCTGGAGCAAACCGGGCAGCAAGGTGAGTTGGAACGTCGTCATGCTCGCGCACGCCTGCTCCAGGCTCATGAAGTGATCGAAGTGCGGGTTGACCACATCGGCATAGTCCCGCCACCAACCTCTCGACGGATCCCCTTTTGCTGCTTTCACCTCTTGGATCAGTCCCAGCACTTCATCGCGCACGTCCTCGGCCGCCCCGTAGAAATTCAGCAGATCCCTGAACTGCGCGGTACTGATCCGGACCGGCTGGCCTTCCTCCAAGCGTCCGATGCCCTGCTTGGACACCTCGATCGCCAGCCCGGCAGCCAGCTGACTCTTCTTGGACTGGGACCGCAGTTTCCGAAGCCGCCGACCCAAAGCGCGCCGTGGAAGAGTCGAACCAATAGCCATGCCCACCCTCGCTATCTCGTCGTGGTCCAGTACGGACCTATGTTTTCTGGACCTACCCATACTGGACGCCTGACGATCTGGCCAAATGTCCCCGAATAGTCTTTTCAGCGAACAGCTTTCGGAGTCTACTGTAGCCACCCGATGGCCGGGAACTCGAATAAATGTCGAGCGCAGATAATTTCATTGCAAACCCTCAGGAAGGGCTGCCGGAATCGCATTTCCGTGCCGGCAGGAATTGCCATGCGCGGTCATGGGTCAAATCACCATCTACGAAAAGGGATAGAACAGATGACGTTACGTCCGGTGGACGGAAAACAACACGCGCACCGCCCCCGTGCGATCGGCTATCTCCGAACCGATCTCTCGCCCCATGAGGCCCACGACACGGAGACTATCCGTCGACTCGCTCGACGGCAGCATCACACGCTGGTCTACATAGTCCGACTCGGCCCCGACTCCGTTCCGGACGCTATCGCTCACGTCCTCGATATCGTGTGCGCAACCGGCACAACAACACTGATCACCCCCGACCTCGCGCACCTCGAAAACCATCCCGGCCGGGTCTGCGACACCTGCGACCTCATGACGGTGTGTCCGGGACAGCTCTGGATGAAAGCCGTTACGAACCCACATGAAAATCCACACGAACCCATCTGGTTGCCCGAGGTCTGGCACAGCGAGCCCGACGCCCGGCTGCGCATCGCCGACGCGCACCGCGTCATGCAGACCCACCTGACCTGCAATCCCTTGGACTGCCCTCGCAAAGCCGCCGCGTTCGCCCTTCTGGTCGAAACCGGCAAACTCGTCCCCGCCACCCGCAGCCCCCGCGAACGCGCCGTCTCCCGCAACCTCGCTTACCCGCCGGTCGGGCCGACCACCCCGGGCATGTGCCCATCCCCCGCGATTCTCCAACGGCTACTCACTGGTCTCGAACAGGTGCAGCCATGAGCGTCTACGCAACCCAACAGTTCGGCGCCGATGTCCACCTCACGGTCTTCCTCCACGGCCTCCGCCTCGACTACCGAGCCCATCCAACCGCCGCCGAGCGCTTCCTCGAGGAGTGGACCGCACACCACGGCATCCACACGGCTGCCGTCCTCCGTGAGGACCCGGCCGACCTCCCACGTCTCCCTTGTGAACGCCTCTACCTGGACCGCTGAGAACTCCGCGTTCGGCGTCGGTGAATCTGACCCAACCTCCCCTTCTGTTAGCCTGAGCAACCGAAGCCGTTGAGGGGGTCCCATCGATGAATCAAACCGCAATCGACTACGGCCAAGCACAGATCACGGCCTTCAGCAACGCCGCGGCCGCAGGAGAAATCAAGTATGAGCCGGACGTCGCTCGTCAGGCTGCCGCCGAGTACCAGAAGATGATCAACGGGCTCTTGGAAATCCGCAATCGACTGCGGACGGTTACCGAACCCCAAGGGTTCGGGGGCTTTCGATCTGCGTTGGACCTGCAGAGTGGGTTCGGTAGGAAGGCGGCCGACGGGCTTACTGTCCTCGACCAGCTGGTCCAAGGAGCCATGCAGCTCCAGGAAGCATACTTTCGTGCCGGCGATCTCATTGCCGAGGCAGATCAAAGCAACGCTGCCCGGACCAGATTCGTCGCGGAAAACGCTGGACTTGGAGCGCCTCAGTGATCAGAAAACTCGCGCTGGTTCCGGCTGTTGTGGTTATTGTCTTCGCCGGTGCCTGTACGACTCGGACCGACGACACGACTTCGTCCGCGCCTTCGCGTATCACGACAGGTCCCAGTATTGCGGCGAATGTGCCGCCAACATCGAGTCAGGTCAACAAGGGAAGGGCTCGGGTCGAGCGTGACCCATGTACTGACCTGAGCGATGAGGCTGTCGAGGCGGTTGGTTTCGACCACCTGACGAGGCAGCGGATCGACCGGATATTCGACAGCTACTCCTTTGTCGGATGCCAGTTCGATCACGAAGAACGCGATCAGTTCGAGATGATGACGACTACCAGGACTCTTCAGGTGTACGCGACGAATCTGACGCTCGATGAGTTCCGTGGGCGGGAGGGAGCGGCCGCCACCCCCGCCCAAGTGAATGGGCGCGCAGCCATAACGTACACAGATCCGTCGGCTGAGGCCTGCTACACCGTAATCGAGACGAGCTACGGAACCCTCGATATCTCGAAGAGCGTTGCCAGCGTGTTCACACAGGAAAAGCCTTGCGACAATATGCAGGAAATCGCTTCGGCAATCGATACCTCTATGCCTGATTGACAGGATCGTTGAATGAGAATCATCTCCACTGTGTGTCCTGTTGCTCTGGCCGTCATCATCTCGGCCGGTTGTGCCACATCGGGGAACTCGGACACGCCAACTGCCGCCCCGCCCAAGCCGGCAGGGCCGCCGGTGATTGCCATATCCGTCCCCCCGGCGAAAACTCTGTCCGGTGACGGTCAGCCATTCGCGGGCCCCGACCCCTGCCTGGAGTTGGGCGACGATGTGATCGAGCGTCTCGGATTCGACCCTCTCAGCCGGGCGCGGAACGAGGAGACTCCGTCTGCGCATGTATTCGTCGGATGCAGCTTCGAAGGTCGAGAGCTGGCGTCGCCGCCCTCGCCTTCGCAGTCTTCCGTGGTGACCGGTTTCCTCTATGTGAGTGCTTCCAGTATGACGCTGGGCGAAATCCGAGATGGAATCAAGAACGCAAGCGATACTGAAGTGGGCGGGCTCGAGGCCGTTGAGTATGTCTACGGAGACGATAAAATCTGTGATGTCGTCATCGAACGGCCCTATGGGACCCTATCTGTGCGTAGATCGGTTGTACGGTCGAGTTCCCGGCAGGAAGCTTGTGCTGGGATCGATGAGATAGCCGAGGAAGTTTCGTATCGTCTTCCCGAATAGAGGCTTCGCTTCCGACGTGTAAGACGCTGGTCTCCTCCTGCACGCTGCAACTCGTGTTCGACAGGCTATTTGTCTCGTTCAACGACATTTATCCTGTACGACTGGCCGTAGTCGGTGATGTACTGGTCCAGTCCTCGCGTATCGGTAAACTCCTTGAATATATCCCAGGTGGTCGTATCAGCCCTGATGTCACCAAATTTCATTGGGCCGTTCTCCGTCTGCAATTCCGCTGGGAGGACCCCGGCGGAGTATGCCGCGTTCAGGACGGCCTCATTGGCGCTGATTACAGCATCGACATTCATCATCTGCTCGTCCGGCCGGTCGAGGAATTTGTAATCCGGATTGGCTCCGAGCATGTTCTCCACAGCTTTCTGAACCGTCTCGCCGGCTTCGACTCCCGCGACTCCGAGACCCGTTTCGACCGGCTTGACGACACCGACAGCCGTATCGGTTAATCCGCCCGCCACCTGCGCGCCCAGCATCTTCGCCCGGTGGAGGGCATCAGTGGGGTTCAAGACTTCCTCCCCCTTCATTTGGTCTTGATGGATCAGCGCATTCCATATGGCCTTGTCGGCGCGGCCGGATAGCGTGCCGACGTCACTGTCGTCCAAGCCGGCCGTTATATCGCCCGGATTGTCACGCATGGCTTTGGCGAGTTCGTCGATACGGTACTGCTCGATCGCGGCAGTCAAAGTGACCCTGCCTTCATCGCTGTAGCCCGCCAGCTGCATGAGGCCGTCAGCCTCCGCTGCGCTCCACTCGACTCGGCCGTCGGGGTAGACAGTCGTGGCGCTGAAACCGGCCGCCATGCCGGGAATGCTGACCGACTCCAGATTCTGTGAAACAGCACGACTTATCGCCGCGGAGAGTTCTGGACTGTTTGCGATGCCTTCTTGGCTCTTCTCCCATGCTGCGCTGTCGTCAGCCGGGGCGAGCATTGCACCGAGGCTCGCGAGCGCCTCCCGGCCTCTCTCGCCTCGTGGATCATCGGCAGGTAGAGCGGCCTCTTCGGTTATTCGGTTGACCATGGTGGAAGCCGCGACCCCGTTGTCGGATCCGGACCAATCATGGCCGAGAAGGCTACGGACGGTTTCCTCTGGCTTGTATCCTTCGGGCATTCCTTCGCCTGTCCAGATCTGGTGGCTGCTGTCATCATTCCGCCCCGCGATACCGAGGAACTCTGCGGCGGCATCATCACGCCCAGGCCAGGTGTACTGGTCCTGCACCATGTCCGATGATTTCAGGACCATCTGGGTACCCAGTTCAGTCCCGGGCTCGTAATCGGGGTTGGCCTCGCCCAGTAGCGCCGCGAGCGCGTTGGTGTCTTCCCATTGCTTCTGCAAACCCGCGGCCGGCCCGCCTGGCACATCGGGCTCGAGGGGATCCGGATCTGTGCGCCGGGATTCGAGCAGCTGCCGCACGTCTTCGGGAAGTTGCTGGTAGCTGCCCGGGTTCGTCAGCGTCCCGTCGGGGTTGCGGCCGGTGCCGATGTCCTCGTTGCTGACCACCATCAGCCCGTTTGCCAGCGAATCCAGCTGACCGGCGGCCTCGGGGTTGCCAGCGGCTTCCTCGGTACGGAGATGTTCGCTCAGCGCCAGGACGCCGTCCTTGCCGGCTGCCTGATAGAGGCCGCGGTAGTACTCCTGAACGTCCGCCGGCAGATTGTCGACCTCGCCACCCTCTGCCAGGATTCTCAGTTGTTCGTCGGTGAGCGCTCCTTGGGGCAATCGGCCCGCGATTTCCTCGAGTGCCTCGGTGTTCTCCTTGTCCGGAAGAGAACCATCGGCCCACGCGGCGAGTGCTTCGCCGTCTTCCTTACCCAGTTCACCGGAGTCACTGGGGGAAACCGAAGTCACCGAGACCCCGTCTCCGATCAGGTCACCTCTCACCCGGACCTCCTGAGCCGCCGTAGTTATCCCTAGGCCCACTTCGCTGATCGCATTGGCGAGGCTGTAGTAGGCGGCGTTGATCGCGTCCTGGTGGAGATGGACCTTGTCGGTGACTGTCTGCTGATCCTGCTGGGACAGGCCGGTACCGGTACCCGATACAGCCCAGTTGTCGGCCACCTGCAGCCCGACCGGACACGTCGGGTCGTTCTCGGCCTCGCCCACTTTGCCGAGCAGAACACGACGTTCGTTGGCCAGCCGCTGATCCGCGCTTCGCAATGCGACCGCCACGTCGCGAATCTCTTGAGAGAGCTTTCGGCCTTGGTCGTGTTCCTCGGTGAATCGGTCGGCTGCTGCGTCGTGTGCCGCCCCCGACCAGTTGGTGCCGGTGAAGTGCGGGAGCATCCGGCCGAGTTCTGTCTCGTAATGCTGGGTGTCGGTCTCGAGTTCGGTCGCCCACTCCGAGAGCTTCGCGGTGTTCCAGGATTCGACCTGCTTACGGGTTGGCATGCTCGCCGCCTCCAGGAATCCGGAAGTCCATGGTGTTCAGCTTGTCTTTGAACTGCTGGTCCGTGGTGTTCATATCGTCGGCGCACTGCCTGACGATCTCCGACAACGCCCGTATCCGGAGGGCTGTTCGCAGCCATGCACCTTCGGTGAACTCGCCTGCCTGCGCACAGATCGTTCCGAGGTTGCAGCCCGGAAGTGCCGCTCCCAGCTGGTCGCCGGTGGTTCGCACGTCGATCTCGTCGATCTCCCCGCCGATGCTTTCCAACGTGTCGGCCAGCTTCTTCAGCTCATCGATATCAGCTTCGAGCACGCGCCGATAACCCCCTCGAACTCTCGGCTCCGTCGGCTCGGACGGTCGTCAGTGAACAGATGCGCTCAGACGATATCCGAGCCCCCCGAGGGCGGGCCAGCGGGAGGTATGCGTTCGTTCGCTGTGCTAATCTCCGGCCAGCGGGCTGGCGCGCCCGTGAGCGAAGGGGGCTTTGTGAGCGAGCAGGGGCTGCCGGAGATTCTGCTGCCGGGTGTCGGTGACTATGTGGCGAACCAGCAGTCGCAGGCCGCTGTCCAGCAGACCACGGAGGCGCAGGGCCGGGTCGCGTCCTGGGACTCCGGGCTCGCCGATCTCGGCGCCGGCACCGACCCGGATTTCGTCACCACCGTCGAACACTTCGAGGGCATGACCCATCAGGCCATGTATCAGGCGGTGCACGGCGAAGGCGAGGGCGGGATGGACGCGGCCGGTCTGCGGACGCTGCAGCAGGTGTGGCGCGAGAACTACTCGGATCTCCTGAATCTGACGATGTTCAACCGTCTGGGATTGAACCGGATCTTCTCCGATGGCCTGTGGACGGGGGCGGCCTCCGATGCCGCACAGGTCGCGTCGGAACGGTATGCGATGGCGGCCAATCAGATCGGGCAAGTTTTCGCCTCTGTGGCCGACCGCCTCGACGCGCTGGCGTGGTCGGCCGAAGCGGTCCGCGCGGCAGTACAGCCGCCACCCGGCACGGCAGTGCTGTACGCGGACCCCGACGACCCAAGCCAATCCTTGCTACCAGGACTGGTCAACCCAGAGTTCTCGGATCAGGATCGAGCGGCCCGGGAATTGGCGCGACAGGAAGCAGTGCGGGCCCTCAACAACATCTACAAACCGACTTACCCACCGGCCGGTTCCGGTGTACCCACATATGTGTCCGTTCCGCAGCTCGCTGGTGATATGCCCGGTGCACCCGGTGGGAACAGCCCCGGCACGCCGGGGCTCTCGGTGACCACTGCCACAACACCGCCCGGTGCACCCACTGCGCCGGGAGCACCCGGGGAAGCGACTGCGCCGGGCGGAGACACCCCGGCCGGTCTCGATCCCGGCCAATTGGGAGCGCTGGAAGGGCTGCTGCCCGAAACCGGTACCCTCCCTGACGATCCGGCGGCGACGACGACGGCGGGAGTCACACCGAGTGTCACAACCATGCCCGGCAGCCCAGGGCTCGGCACACCGGCACCGACAGTGGACAATCCGGATCAGCCCGGCCGGACGGTAAACAGCCCCGGGGGGCCGGGCGCGCCGGGCACGTCCACCACCCAGCCCGGCCCGATGGCCACCGGAGCTCGGGGGGTGTCGCCCGCCGGTCGCAATCCGATGGCGCCCATGGCGCCGGGTGCCGCGGCGAACCGCCGCCAAGAAGACGACGACGAGCACACGGCTCCGGATTATCTGCGCCGCGTATACGACGACTGGACCGAGGGTCTTGCACACCCGGAGGGGGTGATCGGTGCAGACCCGGCATTCGAGCTGGACCCGAGCGATGACCGACCATCCGGGCCGAACTCGTTTATCGATGACGAGTTCGATTCCTTCACAGACGATTTCACGCGCCCGGCAGTTGCTCCGGAAAGCATCGGCACCGCAGGGATATCGGTGACTTCTGCCGCGACCAGCTTCCCTGCTCCGGCTGCCTGGCCAAATTCCCACGTGCCGTCCGTCAGCAATTCGGAAACATCTGCTGTTGCCGCGCAACCCGCCCCACCGGAACCTGCGCCCGGCAGAGTCCCGCCGCCGTCGGTAGCAACCCGAACCGAGCACCCGGCCCCACAAGCGCACCCGGCGAGAGCCGAAACCACAGAGCCAGTCGAAGACAACGCGGACGCTGCGGCGGCCGACGCCGCGAGTCCGGTGGAGCCGGAGATCTTCACGGTGACGGGCCGCGGTCCGATGATGGACCTCGACGCCCCCGGCAACGATTCACCCAAATGACAGACCCTTCACAGCAACGTTGGATTCTCACCCCGGACGAGTTCGCCTGGGTGTGGATGGAAACAGGCAGCGATCTCCATCCAGATCCGATCAGCGTCGTCGAATCACCCACTACCGAAGACGAATACCGCCTGCTGGCCCGGGAAATCAGCGCCCGATACCCGCGGGGCGGCACTCCGAACCTGACCGAGGCCCTCCGTACTCTTGCCGATCCCGAACTGCGAATCATCGGCACCGGCTACTCTCATCAATCCCCTGACAAACGTCTGCGAGTGGTGGCGGCGGCGGTCGGCGAATCCGGCGCGGTCGCGGTCCAGCGCTCCGGCCCGACCGCGGAAGCCGGCGGTGACATCCAAGTGCTCACCACCACCCGGTCGATGCTGGCTCGTCATGTCGCGGCGGCGATGCCGCCCAACACAGCCGGACCAGCGGAACGGATGGTCGGCTACACGCCGCGGATCCGAGGTGACGAACCACCCGCCACCTATTTCCGGGACAGTGCCGGCCGGGCGCCGGTAGAGGAACGAATCCGGGCCTTCCTCCGGGCGCCGCGCGCGGCGGAAGGCCACTTCACCATCGCAACACACGTGTCACGTGGCGCGCCACCGGCTTATCTCAGCTGGGTCGATATTCGAGAAGATCGTCCTGCGGCGGGTCGATACCTGGTCGCGGTCAACGAGAACGACACGACGGTCGCCCCGGCATCCCGAGAGGACATCGAGCGGCACCTCACCCACCGTGCCGAGCCGGAATCGGCATCTCGGCGTGACTTCTAGTTGTATGAGGCCGGGATGTTGGTGACGCTGGCGGAGGCGGCTGGCTGGTGGCCGGTTCCCGGCGGCGCAGGCGACGGTTGCCCTCGTCGCCCCGTGCTCGGGCCGCTGCCGGTGCCGGTGCCTGGTCCCACCGCGAGCGCATGACCGCGCCGACGTGATACCGCGGCCGGTGGTGCCAGGCGGCCTCGACCAGCAGTCGCCGGGCGTGGGTGTTTCCGGTCTTGGTGATGGCGCACTGCACACGTGACGAACCCGACGAGCACTCCGACGGCGCGAGACCGACGAAGGATCCGACCATATTGCCTGTGAACCGATTCCAGTCACCGATCTCGACCGCCAGCGCGAAGCCCGTCAAGGTGCTCACCCCGCGCAGGCAGCACATCCTCCGGACGATCGGAGTGAACTCACTGCCGGCGGCCATCTCCTCGATCGCGGTGTCGAGGCGCCCACGCCTGGCCTGCATCGTCAGGACGTGGTCGCAGTCGGCGTCAAACGTCGTCCGTGTCGCCTGTGAGGTCAGCTGCGGTGCCGCTTCGGTGCGCAGCCACCGGTCGTGTGCTCCGGTCCAGGCGGCGCCGTCGTAGTAGACGATGCCGTGCCGCAGTAGCAGTTTCGACAGTCGATGTCGTGCTCGCATGAGATCACCGCGGCAGTCCTCACGGGCCCGCACCAGATCCCGCGCCGCCTGCTGATCGACGGTCGGGATCGACACTGCACAGATCTCGTCGAGGCGCAGCAACCGTGCCAGATGCATCGCATCGCGGGCATCGGTTTTGACCCGGTCACCGGACGGTCTCTGCAGCTTCGACGGGGCGGCGACCTCGCACCGGATCCCTGACTCCGTCAATGCCCGGTATAGCCCGAACCCGGTCGGTCCTGCCTCGTAGACCGCAGCTGCCGGCCCCGGGAAACCAGAAATCCAGGATCGGATGTGGTCGTAGGACGGAGTCGGACGGGCCTGGAACACCTCGCCTAACGCTGTCGATCGCTGCTGCCGCGACCGAACGTGCGTGCACGTCCAGTCCTACGCTCGTACGCTCGGTAAACACCGGGCCTCCCACCACTGTCGGAAAGACCGGGCAGTGCGCTTCCTGCTCGGAACCCACGAACATGGGTGAGTGAGGCCCCGGCCCGCAACCCCGGCTCAACACCGGCGGTCACCCATACCGTCTAGATGGGAACCGATCACCGCGCTTGCCGGTTGCGGTGTGCTGCGTTCTCCGGGGCGGATTCGAGTGCGGCCGCGCGCTGTTTGCGTCCGCAGTCGGACAAGTAGGTGAGTCCGTCCGAGGTGATACGCCCCGATTCAAGCATCAGGTTAAGGCACGCCAGCATTCGCGTCGAACCCTGCGCCGAGATTCGCGAAATCCCTAACAAAGCGGCGGTCCTGCGGAACAACTCGTCGCGACGCAATGCCACCAGTGCAGCCGTCTGCATAGCGTTGGCGATCTCTTCGGGTGCGATCTCCACAAGCGGACGGGTGTTACCGGCTACGGGTGTTCGAAACCCACGCCATCGGTCGGGGTCGCATTGTTCGGGCCACACGAAGGCGCCCATCCGCGACCGTCGGATCATGGCACGGGGAACCCGCCGCTTGATCTGTTCCTGCCTGCGTGACGATGCCCGTTCGAAGCCGAAACGCTGAACGATCGTGCGCGTCAGGCGGTCCATTGACAACGGCCCCTCTACGTTGGCGATCTCACGGATTGCGGCGTCGATCACACCGCCGACTGCTCGGGACCGGATCTGATCCAGGTCGTCGGGGACACCAAGCGGCGTGATAAGAACGCAGACGTATGGCGTTGCGTTCCCGGGGAGCGCTTCGGTGGCAGGAGGCGATCCGTTACCGTGGTCGGCTGTGGTCACCGAGTGTTCGATCAGTGCGAGCACAATTTGATTCGCTGCTGCTGAGCCGATTCCTGGCGCGTGCGTCAGTTCCGCCACGGAAAACTGCAACACGGTGTTTGCCAATGGCGAGTCGGTGACGGCATCCGGACGGATACCGGTGGCGTCCGAAATACCTCCGATCGCTCTACTGCCGAGCCCCAAGGCGGAGACGCCGATGTTATCGGCGATTCTGGGAAATGCGGTGCGAAGGCGGTCGTTGGCGTGGCGGGCGACGAAAATCTGTGTCAGTTCGCTGCAGAGCGCAGGCACATCAGTATCCAAGGAGGTTTCGGCGGGCGTCTGGCTGAACCACCAGTCGAGATCGGGTGCGAGGTCTTCGAGGACCTGCGCTTTCCGGGATACGTATCCTTCGAGCCACGGCAACAGTTCCACCCACGGTTCGTCGGCGAGCAGTGGCGGGTGATCAGGTCGATTAGGCAACGCTTGCTTCTCACGGATAGGGATGAGTGGATCCAGCGCTCCAGTATGGCCGCAGTCCGGGACGTGATGGCATGGTCAGCTGGATTCGAGGGCGCCGGCGATCAATCTACCGATAGCCGCCGCGAGTGGAATCGGCACGGCGTTGCCGATCTGACGTGCGATTGCGGTCTTCGAACCCACCCACTGATGGTCTTCGGAGAAGCCTTGAAGTAGCGCGGCCTCGTAATGAGTGATGGCACGATTCTCGGTCGGATGAAGGTACCGGCCCTTCTCCGGTTTGAAGAACTCCGTCCGAATCGTCACCGACGGCCGGTCCCAGTGCAGCCGGCCCATAACGTCCGCCGAGCCGGTGGTGTGGCGACGCCAGCAGGGGGAAAGTAGCTCGTCCGGGATGTCGAAGCGGTTTCCGCCTCGAGGGATCGAGGCGAAGCGCGCGAGGGAGCGGTCCTCGAACTTCCGCGTCACATGCAATTGAGATGTCTTGAAGGCGCCGGGGAAGCTTCGACCGGCGAACTCGACATGCTGGTCGGGTAGTTCGCGTTCAGTGACAGCGGCGGGAACGCCTGCGAAGGCGTCGCGGACTGTTCGCTGGCGTGTTGTGGTCGTCGGGGGTGCTCCGGACGCAGGGAGATCGCGGTGACGCCCGATGACCACGGTGCGCTTGCGCGCTTGTGGGGATCCGTAGTCGGCCGAGTTGAGGACGAACGTCTCAAAGGTGTAATCCGCGAGGCGACCGCCTTTTCGGGTGGCGCGCTGGAACAGCGCGAACTCCGGCGATGCCAGGAATTGCGGCACGTTCTCGAGCACGAACATCCTGGGCTGCGCCCGCTGGACGGTCTGCGCATAGTGCAGCCACATCCGGTTGCGCGTGTCGTCGGCATCCTGTTTGCCCAGGGTGGAGAACCCCTGACATGGCGGTCCTCCAACGACAACGTCGACCGCAGGTACCTCTTCGTCCTTCAGCCAATCCTCGATACGACCGGGATAGACGAGGTCCCCGAAGGTGGTTCGGTACGTCGCTGCGGCCGCGAGGTCCATCTCTACTGCGCGGACGGTCGCGAATCTGTCATCTGATTGATGCAATCCGGCCGTGAGTCCGCCGGCGCCGGCGAACAGGTCGAGAACTCGGAAAACCGGTGATGACGTGGACACACGACAACGATAGCCGGCGCGGCGGACAGAGTTAAGTCAGATAGGCCACTCGGCCGAGTCGCCCGCAGTGCCTGTCACGTCGGTTCCGTCATGTAACTATTTGCTTAGCAGTTCATACAGTCTTATTGAGGCGGCCGGTCAGCCACCTCGTCGAAGGAGGGCTCCAGCGGTGACGCGGCGGAAGTTGATCGAGGTGGCGTTGCCATTGGAGGCCATCAACAAGGAGGCCGCGAGGGAGAAGTCGATCCGGCACGGGCACCCCTCGACACTGCACCTGTGGTGGGCACGTCGGCCGCTGGCTGCGGCCAGGGCGGTGTTGTTCGCTCAGCTCGTTGACGATCCCGCGTCACGACCTGAAGCCGAGGCGATCGAGGATCCGGACGATCGTGAACACTGGATCCGCGCGGAGCGCTCGCGACTGTTCCGGATGATCGAAGATCTCGTCAAATGGGAAAACACCACTGACGAGCGGCTTCTCAAGGCAGCTCATGACGAGATCCTGCGCTCGACCGACGGCAACCCACCGCCGATCGTCGACCCCTTCGCGGGCGGCGGCACCATCCCACTCGAAGCGCAGCGCCTGGGTCTCGAGGCCCATGCGTCCGACCTCAACCCGGTCGCAGTGCTGATCAACAAGGCACTGATCGAAATCCCTCCGAAATTTGCCGGCAATGCACCGGTATTTCCTGACGCAGCCGAGTCGAAGCTGGGGAATTGGCCGAACGCGACAGGCCTCGCCGAGGACGTGCGCCGCTACGGGCAATGGATGCGAGACGAGGCCGAGAAGCGAATCGGGCACCTCTATCCGAAAGCTACGCTCGCGGACGGAGCCGAGGCGACAGTCATCGCCTGGATCTGGGCCCGCACGGTAATGTGTCCGAACCCTGCTTGCGCAATAGAGATGCCCCTCGTTCGGTCGTGGTGGCTCGGGAAGAAGAAAGGCAAAGAGGCATACGTCGTCCCGGAAGTGGTCGATGGGCCGCACGGCAAGTGCGTCCAGTTTCGAATTGGATGCGATCCGAAACGTGGCCCTGCGAAAGATCAGGATGGTACCGTCGGTCGTAATGGTGCAACTTGCGTCTCTTGCGGCACTGCAATTCCCCTAGAGTATGTGCGAGAACAGAGTCGGAATGCGGGACTAGGTTCTCGGATGATGGCGACGGTAGCGGAGGGAGATCGTCGTCGGGTCTACCTATCGCCGACAGAAGTGCAGACTGCTGCAGCGTGGGTTTCGATGCCGCAATCAGTACCAGCCGGCGACTTGTTTGATTGGCCCGGTCGGATCAACGTTGTCCGCTATGGACTGACGAAGTTCGCCGACCTGTTCACTAATCGCCAGCTCGTTGCATTAACGACATTTAGTGATCTTGTGTCGGAGGCGCGCGAGAAGGTGCTCGCGGACGCAGAATTGGCAGGAATGTCCGTTGGTGAGCGGCTGGTAAACAGAGGGACCGGCGCTGCCGCATACGCGGACGCTGTCGCGACCTATCTGGGGTTTGGCATCTCGAAGGCCGCTGATTACCAGAACTCGTTGTGCGCGTGGCGGAGTGATCCCAAGAATGAAGGTGTGGGTCACTTGTTCGCTAGGCAGGCGATACCAATGATCTGGGACTACTGCGAAGCCAACCCACTGTCGTCCTCATCGGGGAACATTCGCGATCAGTACACCTGGGTTAGTAAGGTTATCGAACGTCTTCCTGCAGCCGCTTCCGCATCGGCCAGTCAATCAGATGCTTCGTCGCGAGATTTTAAACGCGTACTGATCTCGACCGACCCGCCTTATTACGACAATATTGGATACTCCGATCTCTCTGATTTCTTTTATGTCTGGTTGCGACGCTCACTGGAGGGCATCTTTCCGAGCACGTTGGGCACGATGCTTGTGCCAAAGGCTGAAGAACTTGTGGCCAATCCCTACCGGCATGATGGTAGGGACGGCGCGAAGGAGTTCTTTGAAAAGGGGTTTCAGCGGGTATTTGCTAACGCGAGAAATTCGGCATACGAAAACTACCCGATAGCTGTTTACTATGCCTTCAAGCAGACCGAAACTGACTCCGAGGGCAGCGCTTCAACAGGTTGGGAAACCCTCCTTGAGGGAATGATCCGGTCTGGATGGGCAATTACGGGCACCTGGCCCATGCGAAGCGAGCTGGGTAACCGTATTCTCAGTAGAGGGACCAACGCGCTCGCATCGTCAATTGTCCTTGCGCTGCGGCCGCGTTCGGAAACTGCGCCTTCGACTGAGCGCCGCACGTTTCTCAATGAGCTGCGCGATGAGCTTCCTGAGAAGCTGCGTGAGCTCCAGCAGGGTTCCATTGCGCCTGTCGACATGGCACAGGCTGCCATCGGCCCCGGTATGGCGGTTTTCTCCCGTTACTCCGATGTCATCGAGCCCGACGGCTCCTCGATGAGCGTGCGCAAGGCCCTATCCCTGATCAATCAGGTTCTCGCGGAGGTTCTGTCGGAGCAGGAGGGCGATTTTGACGCTGCCACGCGGTGGTGCCTCAAGTGGTTTGAAACCCATGGCTTCAACGAGGCGCCCTACGGTGAGGCGGAACAGCTCTCGGTGTCGATGAACACATCGGTGGCCAGCCTCGCGCGATCCGGCGCGATCCGGTCGGGGCAGTCGAGAGTGACGCTCATTCATCCCGACGACCTGCCCGACAACTACGACCCTCAGCGTGACAACGACATCAACCTCTGGGAAGTCGTGTGCCACATGGCAAAGTCTTTGGACACGGTCGGAATCGACGATACGGCCCGGATCATGGCGGGCGCGGTCGATCGCGTCGACCTCGACTCCGCCAAAGGGCTCGCATATCTCGCCTACTCGATCGCCGAGCGGAAGAACTGGTCGCAGATCGCGCAACTGTTCAACGCGTTGGTGACCACATGGGCAGACATCGCCGCAGTCGCCCGCGAACACCAGGGTGGTGTTCCGGAGCAGGGCCAGCTTGGCCTCGACGAGCTGTACTAGGAGTACTGATCATGGCAGTCAGCAATCGTGACCGCGTCGGAAGCGCACTCGACCTCCTCGCCGGCGCCCTCGAACCCTTCGTCGCCAGCGCGCTCGCCGAGGAGGTGCCCGCAGGCGCCGAGTGGACCAAGCTCCTCGAAGCACGGGACAACGAAAAGTCATCGTCTCCCCGCGGCGGGTACAACCGTGGCGACCTTCAATGTCAACTCCGCGCGATCACTGAACGCTTACTCCCACAGTGGTTCCCCTTCGAAAACCTGCTGGCCAGGTCGGAGATCAACCTGGCCAGTGAACTCCGCGAAGTGCGAAACCGATGGGCTCACCAAAACCCCTTTAGCTACGACGATGCCTACCGTGCCCTCGACACAACCGAGCGGCTTCTCCGCGCCATCAATGCTCCGGAGCCGGCGGACACGGTTCGCAGCACGCGGCAAGTTCTCCAACAGGAGCAGTTCGAGACAGGCGTAAAGCGGGCCACTCGCGCCCAGACTGCTCTTCCCACACTGTCGAGTGAGGGCCTGCCGTCATGGAGAAGCGTCCTGCGCCCACATCCTGATGTCGAAAGCGGCAACTACGCGAAGTCCGAGTTCGCGGCGGATCTCTACACTGTGGCCCAGAACGCCGGCATCGCCGAGTATCAGGACCCCGTCGAGTTCTTTCGTCGCACATATGTAACCGAAGGGCTCGGTGACCTGCTGAAGCTGGCGGCGCGGCGGGTAGCCGGCGACTCCAACGCCGAACCCGTGATCAACCTCCAGACGAACTTCGGTGGCGGCAAGACCCACTCCATGCTCGCAGTGTGGCATCTGTGCTCCGGAACTGACATAACGGATTACCCGCAGCAGGTGCAGGACGCTGTCGATGACACCAGAGTTCCGTCCGGTGTGCGGAGGGTAGCGCTGGTGGGCAACGAGATTCCACCCGGGCAGCCGCTCCCGGCGAAAGAAGACGGCACCGTCGTCCACACTCTTTGGGGAGAACTGGCATGGCAACTCGGCAAAGCCGAGGGATATGCCATGGTCGAACAGGCCGACCGCACGGGCACCAACCCCGGATCCGTGCTCGAGGACCTTCTCCGTCGATTCGGGCCCGCAGTGATTTTGATCGACGAGTGGGTCGCCTACGCACGCGGTCTCTATGGGCGGGAAGACCTTACCGGTGGCACCTTCGAGACACAGTTCACCTTCGCTCAGACACTGACCGAGTCTGTCAAGCGAGTGCCCGGAATCCTTCTGCTCGTCTCCATCCCGGCATCCGATGTTCGGCTCGGTGAGAACGGCGAAGAGAAGGACGCCAGCGACCTCGAGATCGGCGGAGCCAATGGTCGCGCAGCCCTGGACCGCCTCCAGAACGCGGTGGGCCGGCTCGCCTACCAGTGGCGGCCGGCATCGTCACGAGAATCGTTCGAGATCGTCCGCCGACGGCTCTTCCAGGATCCTGATGCCGACGCGCGCACTCTGATCGGCGCAACCGCACGCCGCTTCGTCGAGTTCTATCGCGAGCACATCGGCGAGTTCCCGAGCGAGACCAGGGAAGTCGCGTACGAGCAGCGGATCCGCGACGCCTATCCGATTCACCCGGAACTGTTCGATCGCCTGTACGAGGACTGGTCCAGCCTCGAGCGATTTCAGCGCACTCGCGGTGTTCTGCGCCTGATGAGTGCGGTCGTCAGTTCCCTGTGGATGGCCGGCGACGAGTCGCCGTTGATTATGCCCGGATCGATCCCCTTGGACGCGATCGGCGTGCGAGACGAGATCACACAGTACCTCAACGACCAGTGGAAGCCGATCATCGACGCCGACATCGACGGTGCCGGATCGGTGCCTCAACGCATCGACGCGGAGCGACCGTTGTTCGGCAAACGATCTCTGACCCGACGGATCGGCCGCAGCGTGTTCCTCGGGTCTGCGCCACGACTGCACACGGCACACAAGGGAATCGAACGGCAGCGGGTGTTCCTCGGTGTCGCGCAGCCGGGCGATACGGTCGGCAACTTCGGGTCCTCGCTGCAGATGCTCGGCGATCGTGCCACGTACTTCTATGCGGACGCGGACACCTACTGGTACGACGTCCAGCAGTCGCTCAGTCGGCGGGTGCGAGACCAAGCCGAGCAGCTGTCGATCGGTGATGTGTGGGCGGAGGTAGTCGAACGGCTGCAGCGTACCGAAGTATCCAACCCTGGTGATTTCTCCGAGGTCCAGGTCGCGCCGGAGTCCTCCGCCGACGTTCCCGAGGCATCCGGTGTAAGGCTCGTCATCCTCGATCCGCGACTCGTACACGCTAACCGCAGCACTAGTTCGAGCGCGTACGAGTTCGTCGAGAAGCTCGTCAATTCACGCGGCAGCGCCCAGCGTGAACGACGGAACACCGTTATCGCACTGGCCGCCGACCACCAGCGGCAGCCTGAATTGGAATCAGCGGTGCGCGCCCATCTGGCGTGGCGCAGTGTCGTCGAACGCATCGACGCAGAGTCGGCCTTCACCCATCAGCAGGCAGCGCAGGCTCGCCGGCGGATGGACGAGACCAACAAAGCGATCGGGCAGCGCATCGCTGCCACTTTTATCTGGGTTCTTTACCCCGAGCAGCCCGACGGCTCGCGTCCACTGACTATCGTCTCCCGCAAGGTCGAAGGGCGGGGTGAGGCGTTGGCCCGAACGGTCAGCAAACGGGTGGTCACAGACGACATTCTCCGTACCAGTACCGCGCCGAGAAACGTCCGCATGGACCTGGACAACCACCTGCGCAACCGCTGGAACGACGGACGAATCGCTCTTGGTGAGTTGTGGGACTACTACACCAAGTACCCGTACCTTCCGCGGATGAAAGACCGCGCGGTTCTCGACCGTGCGGTGCAGGACTCACTCGGAGATATCGGCTGGGAGACCGGAGGGTTTGCCGTCGCAGACGGGTACGACGAGGCCACCGGAGACTTCCTCGGACTCGTCCTGCCGCACTCGGGTCGCCTCTCGCGTCTCGTAGACACGACGCTCCTGGTCGCCCCGCACCTCGCGATGGCGCAGCATCAGCGAGAACTCAGTGCGGTCGAACGCCGCGCGCAGGAGCTCGTGTCGGAGCAGCGCAAGGCGGATTCCGGTTCCGTCGCGGAAGACACGATTCGGACGAAGCCCGTGCAGGAAAAGCCACAGGTGACACGAAACGCGAGGTTCATCGCTCGCTTCAACGTCGATCCGGACAGCAGCATCGAAGAACAACTGGCCACCGTCGTGCGCGAGGTACTCGACAGACTGCACGGCGGAGCCGACACATTCGACGTCACACTCGATATCGAGGCTGAGCGTTTCGACGGTTTCGATGATGCAGTGGTGAGGACGGTCTCCGAGAACTGCCGGACCATCGGATTCTCGAGGGCCAGGTTCGAGGACGGGCAGTGAACGGAGAGCGCCCGGTCGTCGTCGACACGAAGACCCTCCCTCCGGACCCATCGCTCGTCCGGAGCTTGGGCCTCCACCATTCCCTGACCACCGCCATCGCCGATCTCGTGGACAACAGTATCGATGCAGGCGCGAAGCATATCCTGATCCGGTTGGAGCAGAGAGGTATCCGGACTGTCGGCCTTGCCGTCATCGACGACGGGAGAGGAATGGACGAGTCGGCTGTCGACAGCGCAATGACGTACGCGAAGAAGCGCGACTACGGCGACAGCGACCTCGGCCACTTCGGACTCGGGTTGAAGGCGGCGTCTCTGAGCCAAGCCGAGACACTCGTCGTGTGGTCGCGGGCATACGGCGCAAACGCCGTCGGACGAATGCTCAACCGTGAAGAGGTCGGTCGCAACCACGCGGTGTCGGTGTTGTCCGGAAAACAGGCCGAGGAACGGCTCGCTAATACTGCGGCAGGCTTCGACACCTCGACAGGCACCATTGTGGAGTGGCGTGACGTCTATACCTTCCTGTCGTCGGACGACCCCGGCGATCAGGCAAGTTGGCTGGAACAGACGATCAATGAAATCCGTACCCACCTCGGAGTCGTCCTCCACCGAATTCTCGCCACCGGTTCACTTGCAGTGACTGTGCAGCAGTACGATCTGGACCTGAAGGCTGCAGGTATACCTCGAAGTGTCGAGCCTATCGACCCCTTCGGGTACCGAGCAGTTGGCGCATCTACATATCCGCGCATGCTCACCGTGACGCTGCCCGGTGTGCCCGAACCCGTCAGCGCGGTGGCACACATCTGGCCCGCAGCGGCCCAGGAAGACGGCTACCGTCTCTTCGGTCGACCCGGACGTGAGCACCAGGGCTTCTATTTCTACCGCAACGACCGGCTGCTTCAGATCGGCGGCTGGAACGGAATAGCGCACGCGAAGCCTGCGTACGAGCTCGGTCGCGTAGCGATCGAACTCCGCGACGACATCGACCGGTTCGTCACGATCAATCCAGAGAAGTCGGGCCTCGTACTGGCCGCCGAGTTCGACGAGGCGATTCGGAAGGCGCGCTTCGACGAGGGGCGGGGTGGATTCGCTGAGTACCTTACAGATCTGGAAGACCGATCGCGGCAGTCCCGGGCGCGAAAAAGGTTGCCGGTCACGCTCGTCGAACCGGGCTTCGGCCTACCCGGATCGGTGATCGACGTCATCGACGAGACCGTTCAGATCAGCGAAGCGACAGAAGCTATCGAGATCCGGTGGCGTGCACTTCCGCTGGACAAGGTTTTCGAGGTTGATCTCGAAGATCACAGGCTCAACTTGAATGCGCGGATGCGAGATGTTCTCGTCGGTCATCGCAGCCGCGACCCTGACGACGCGCCCGTTCTTAAGGTGCTGTTCCTCTTGCTCATGTCGAACACGTTCGAAAGCTCCTGGCTCGGGCCGGCCGAGCGGCAACGGCTGGATGCGTGGCAGGAAATCCTCCTGTCGGCGGTCGACGAGCAGCGCCACGCCACGGAACATCGCAGTTCATCGTCAGACTGAGCCACGAGTTCACAGCTAGTGTTCGCACGACAAGCGAGGCGGAAGATTTTGGCAGATCCGAACGAGTACATGACACCGGAAACCCTAAACACATACTTCGAGTCGGGTACGCCGACGGTTCAGGTGCTCAGCACTGATCCACAATGCTGGTTGAGGATCGACCCGGTCCGGGATGCACTGCAGTTGTTCACACCCGAGATGGGCGACATCCCCGATCTCGTTGCCTATTCGCGACTGACAGTGGACCTCGACGAGATGGACGACGTCGCGTGCTACCGGGTCGATGTTGAGGCGGGTGACGCCCGGTATGAGGGATACAGTTTCCTCGCGGCGGTGGTCGACGCGATGAAGTCGGGGCAGACGCTCGCGGCGGCGACACAAGGCTCGGTTCGCACCTTCAAGGACCTCCTTGCAAAGCGGAGGGGTCTGACACCGGAGAGAGAACAGGGTCTGATCGGTGAGCTTCTCCTACTCAGGCACCTGCTGGACGCGGTCGGTGAACACGAGGCGCTGAAGGCATGGCTCGGCCCCCAATCCGAGGAACACGATTTCGTTCTGAGCGAGTGCGACGCCGAGGTCAAGACCACGACCTCAGAGAAGCGCGTGCATACGATCAACTCGGCAACGCAGCTCCAGTCGTCGCCGCAGCGTGCCCTGTGGCTGGTCTCGATTCAACTGACCAAGGCAGGCGCAGCGAGTGACAGCACTAGCCTGGCGATACTCGTCGGCGAGATCCGCAACCGCCTGAGCGTTGCACGTGAGCGGTTCCTCGAATACCTGGTCTCGCTCGGTTGGCGAGACGCCGACGCCGACCTATATCGAACGAAGTACATGCTGCGGTCCCAACCGGCCGCCTACCTGGTAGACGACGACTTTCCTGCAATAACCCAGCCTCGAATCGATGCGGTCGTTCCGCAGTCCCACTTTGTCGGTGGCATCTCGTACCGTATCGACGTCTCGTCACTGCCGGCATCCGTGCCACCGCAGCCACTTACCGAGTTCGTCAAAGCCCCTGGGAGGAACACGTGAACGACACCGCGATCGTAGACGAGCAGATCGCCGGGGTGATACTGCAGGAGTTGAAGGCACTCGAAGGTGCTGCCCCGGAGAATCTGCTCGAGAGTGTTGCGTTCAGGGCTCGTAAGGAAAGGCCCGGGGGAGTACCCGAACTAGAAATTCTCGCCGTCCTGACGGCAGCGGACCCGAACCTGGCGGCAAAGACTAAGTTCCGTATCCTGCTGACGAAGTGGGATGACGCCGAATCGGGCGAATGGATGTTCGAGACTGCCCCGAGGTCGCTCGAACGCCGCAGTCTTGTATACAATCAGCTTGGATTCGACGAATCCAGCTACGACGCCCTCGACAAGGAGTACCCGCGCGACCTGAGTGGTTCGACGGTGATCAGTGTACCGATGCAGTGGGATCCTTGGTACACCGGTAAGCGCCGTGCCGAACATGATTTCTACTGGAGTGCCTACCACGGAGTCCTTCAGAAGGGCTGGGATTCGGAAGCGATAACCAAACTCGACTCCGCAACAGACGAGGTTGTGAGCCGCCTTGCTGACCCCGAGCGGGATGCGTCATACCAGTCCAAAGGTCTCGTCGTCGGCTACGTTCAGAGTGGCAAGACCGCCAACTTCACCGGAGTAATTGCGAAGGCGATCGATGCCGGTTATCGCCTGATCATCGTCCTGACCGGCACGGTGGAGATTCTTCGTAGTCAGACACAGCGGCGCCTGGATATGGAACTCGTTGGTGAGGAGAATATTCGCGGCGGAATTGATCCCGATGACGCCGAACTCATGGCTGGTGTCGACTATGCGGGTCAGGGCGACCAGGACTGGTTTGACGGCAAGTTTCTTCAACACGGCGTGAACATCGCTGAGCAGGATGGTATTCCAGGAATAGTCCGTCTAACGTCACCGAACTGGGACTACAAGAAGCTCCTGGCAGGACTCGGTGCACTCGACTTCCGAGGCGGGCACGAGCTCGCAGTGAAGAGCAAGAAGCTGTACGACCCGGCCAACCTGCACGGTACGAACGTTCGCCTCGCTGTTGTGAAGAAGCACAAGGGCACGCTTGAGAAGCTTGTCGCGGACCTGAAGCGCATTCACACACGGATGGACGAAATCCCAACGCTGATCATCGACGATGAGGCCGATCAGGCATCCGTCAATACCATCAACCCGAACCGCAAGGGAAGGTCGAGCGAAGAGATCGAGCGGACTGCGATCAACAAACAGATCTCTGCGCTTCTCGAACTGCTTCCCCGTTGCCAGTACATCGGTTATACTGCGACACCTTTTGCGAATGTATTTGTAGACCCTGACGATTCCGAGAACATTTTCCCCAAGGACTTCATCGTCTCGCTCGACCGGCCGGTCGGCTACATGGGTGGATCCGACTTCTACGATTTCGATCGGGACTTCAGCAATACCCCCAAGACGCCGGCTACGTCGAATGAAGCCGCATTCGTTCGCAACATCGACAGCAATGCGGGCGACGAACGCATCGCCACTCTACAACGCGCAATCGACTCGTTTGTACTCGCGGGCGCCATAAAGCTGTACCGTGAATCGCGCGGCGCCAAAGAGTTTCGTCACCACACAATGCTTATTCACGAATCGGTAAAGACGGCAGAGCACAATACGCTGCGGGTAGAGGTCCAGCGGCTATGGCAGCGGTCGGCCTACAGCTCACCGGTCGGACTCGATCGACTCCGCGATTTATGGTCGGACGACTACGAACCCGTATGTCGTGCCCGCGCTGAAGATAAGGCCGAGATCCCGTCCCACTTCGACGAGTTGATCCGATTCATCGGCAAGGCGGTTGACAACATCTCGTCACTGAACACCCCAGTTCTTGTCGTGAATGGCGACACGGATATTAACCAGCCAGCGCTCGACTTCCAGGCGGCCAAAGTATGGAAGATTCTCGTCGGTGGCACGAAATTGAGTCGAGGATTCACTGTCGAGGGTTTGACCGTCTCATACTACACACGACGCACTTTGATGGCGGACACCTTGATGCAGATGGGGCGTTGGTTCGGCTTCCGTCGTGGGTACCGGGATCTGGTTCGCTTGTACGTGGGACGCGCAATCACGGCCGGAACCAAGACGTACGACCTCTATGAGGCCTTCGGTGCAATCATTCAGGACGAGGAGGAGTTCCGTGACGAGCTAAAGCGGTTCGCGGACACCGAGGAAGACGGCCGGCCCAGCTTCACCCCGATCGATGTACCGCCGCTTGTCTACCAGAGGCTTCCGTGGCTCAAGCCGACTGCCGGCAACAAGATGTACAACGCAGAACTAAAGTTTCGAGGTGAAGGCGCGAAGCTTGTCGACTTCACGATGCAGGATGTGCGAGGAAAGGGCGACGGCAACGCCGCCCATTTCGCTGCCATCCTCCCGCTGCTGGATGCACTCGACAAAACTGGTAAGTTCGAGTACCGGGAGAAGCGAATCGAAGGCGATCGCGACGGCAGTTTCTCAGCGAGGTACGGTCTCCTCGATGCTCAGTCGATACTCGATGCGCTCAACCATTTCCGATGGGCTCCGAATTGGGAGTTTGGTCCCCACGCGGCCTTCTTGAAGAGGGCAATCGAAGCGAAAGAGCTCACCGATTTCGCGATACTGTTGCCGCTACTCGCAAATTGCGAGATTAAGGAGGTAGCAGGTACCGAGCTGTCCGTGCCAGTCATCAAGCGGAAGCGCCGAGAAGACCGGCCGGGGTTCTCCGGTAGCTCTTTCCGTCAGCGGCAGGCCATTGAGCACATCGCTGGTGGTGACAAACTTGGCGGTGTTCTGGCCGAATCACTGTTCACGCCGACGCGAGGGGCACTGTTGCTCTCGTTTGCGGCCGACCCACATGGTGTCGACCCGAAAACCGGTGCGGATCCCGCTGACCTCAAGCCAATTGTCGACCCGAAAGATATTGCGACGTTGTTTTCATACGCCCTGCCGAAGGCTGCAGCGCCGGGCGGCAGGATCGGCTTCGCTGCGAAGAAGAAGGGTAGAGGGCTCGTCGTGACAAACGACTGACTCGCCTTCGGCGGGTTCGGAGGTACCGCCAAGTTGGCCCACCGACCCGGCGTGACGACGAGCGCAAGCGGCCGCCTGCACTGGTCAGCATTGAGATGCGGTCCCGTGGTGGGCCCACTGCTCTCGTGGTCAGTTGGCCTGGGGTTGGCCCAGCGAACGTAGATAAATCAGCGTCGCCTGGACTCGTCGATCACCGTCGAGCAGGGGAAGTTTCGCGAATATGGCGCCGATGTGTTTGCGCACGGCGGCTTCCGAAACCGTCAGAACCTCCGCTATTCCGGAGTTCGTCTTGCCTTCCGCCACCAGTGCGAGCACCTCCCGTTCGCGGGCGGTGAGGTCGGCCAGGGGAGTGCGGTGCCGGCTCGACTTGACGAGGGCTCGGACGACCTCGGGGTCGACGATCGTTTCGCCCGCGGCGACCCGGGAGATGGTGTCGAGGAACTGCCGGACGTGTCCGACGCGCTCTTTCAGGAGGTACCCCACACCGGCAGTCGAATCGTCGCCGAGAATGTCGTCGAGGTAGGCGACGGAAACGTACTGTGACAGAACCACTATCGGTAGGCGTGGGTCGCGGCGGCGTAGCTCGGCGGCTGCGCGGAGGCCGTCGTCGGTGCCGTGCGGCGGCATCCGTACGTCGGTGATCACCAGGTCTGGCGTGTAGGCCGCGCAGGCGTGGAGGAGGCCCGGTGCGTCGCCGACTGCCGCGCTCACCTCGTGCCCGGCCGAGGCGAGCACACTCTCCAGCCCGGCGCGCAGCAGCGGGCTGTCCTCGGCCAGCACGATCCGTAGTCGAGAGGGTGGGACTGTCACACTGTGCACTCCATCCGGATGGTGGACGGCCCACCCGGTGGGCTGGACACCGTCAGTTGTCCGTCCAGGGCCGCGAGACGGCGTTGTAGGCGGTCGAGGCCGTGGCCGCCCACAATGTGGGCGCCGCCCGGCCCGTTGTCGGTGATGCTCACAATCCACTGTGTACCGGTGTGGGTGCCGTGGAGGTCGACTCGGGTGGCGTCGGTGTGCCTGGCGACGTTGGTGAGGGATTCGGCGGCGAAGACGTAGGACATGTGCTCGACCGCTGGTGGTAGCCGGTTTCCCGGGCCGGACGCGTCGTCGAGGTAGATGTGGATATCGAGTGGTAGATCCGCCGCGAGATCGATCAGCGCCGGTGCCAATCCGCGTTCGGTCAGGACCCGGGGCGAGAAGCCGCGCAGGACGGCCCGCAGTTCGCTCAGGGTTTCGTCGACCTGCCGGTGGGCTTCGGCGGCGACGCGGCCGGTGGGTCCGTCCGCGTCCTGGGATTCGGCGAGGCCCAGGGCCATCGACAGGGCGACGAGTCGATGCTGGACGCGGTCGTGTAGTTCGGATTCGAGGAGTTCACGCTCGAACCCTTCCGCTTCCAGCAGCGCGGAGCGGGAGTTCTCGATTCGCGCGGCTTCGCGCTGCCAACGGTCGGCATCGGGGACCAGCAGCGTCCGAGCCACCAGCGCTTCGAGCGCCGACCAGGCGCTGAGCAGTACCAACAGCAGGATCGCGGCGACGAACGCCACGCCTGTGCAGATCCATGCTTCCGCCGGCTCATCGACCACCCAGGGACCGAGGTCGAAGTAATCACTCCGGACGAGGCGCGGCGCGGCGAGCAGGACCGCGGCGAGGATGAAACCCAGCACTGCCAGGCAGCACACCGCACCGCCGAACACTGTGGTGGCGACCAGGTAGATGGCGTGGCGGGCAGTGGGCAACCGGCGCTCGGCCGCCGCGGCCCGCACCCGGGCCGTGGCGTGGTCCGCGGTCTCGGGGTCGACGAGTCGGAGCCGGGCGCACTGGAGTCGCAGCATCGGCTCCCACAGGGCGGTCCGCAGATCGCGGGTGAGCCCGAGCAGTACTACCGGTACGAAGCCGACCGCCGTGGCTGCTGCGAGGATGCCACCGCAGAGTACGGAGAGCAGCGCGCGCCACGGCCAACGGGAAATGAGGAAACGCGGGCCGGTCCGGAGTGCGGACCCCACCGCGGTCACTGCTGGACTACTGCCGTCGTCGCCGGTTGCGCGCTCCGTGAGTTGCCGCGCTTCGTCGCTATGACGATCCACGCGACCACGGGCGAATATGCTGCGCACATCAGCAGAGTAGTGGCGGCGCCGGAGGGGTCGGCGGTGCCGGCGAACAGTTCCAGTCCCAGCGCCAGCACGAGGTTGCTCCCGCCGTGCAGTAGGGCCGGCGGCCACACCGAACCGCTGCGCGTCCACAACCAGCCGATCACGAACTCGAGTTCGATCGACAGCGGCAACCACAGCACCATGGCGACGAACGCGTCGGCGGCGGTACCGCCTGTGCCCAGATACCCCACCCAGGGCAGCGGCCAATGCCACACACCCCAGATCGCGCCCGTCGCGAACGTGGTGAGGACGGGGCGGCCGGGAACGAGACGGTCGCGTAGATAGGTGGTCCAGCCGAATTCCTCACCGAAGAAGAGCGGCGCGGCCACGACGGGGATGATCGGCGCGAGCGCCAGGAACAGCACATGACCGGAATCGAAGTCGCCGGCCTCGGGACGCCACATGCCCAGCACCAGCGCGAGCCCGAGCGCGAGGGCGAGAACACCGATCGGGAGCAGCGCGGCGATCAGGTACGAGCGCCACTGCCGGGTGAGTCGCAGGGGCAAACCGGCATCGGCGAAACCCTCACGGGTGATCCACCGCCGGGTGCAGACCGCGGCGAGAGCGGGAACGAAAGCTCCGGTCAGCAGTTGGACGACCGGATTGTCGAGGGAGTACCCGACCGCCCCGGCGATCCCCCACGGAATCCACGCTCCGGCGAAGGCGAGTATGAGGAACCAGAGGATGCCCTTGCGCCGGGTCCGGGCGCCGGACCCGAGCGGCTCCCGGTCGGTCAACGCTGTTGTCATGCCCTCATTACAGAGCGGCTGCCGCGGGATGTCGGTGGTGAACGTGACCGTTTCATGGTCGCGTACGCGCTACCTCGAGGGCGACAACCGTTATGCCATTCCCCGACACCTGAACCTCGTCACAGGGGGTTCGTCGGTGGTCCTTCCAGGACCATCGGCGCCCGCCCTCGTGGACAAGGTCCCGAGTGGCGGCGGTCGGGCGGAATCGACCGTCGATGTGTGCCGGCCGCCGGTCAGTAGCCCTTCGTGTCCGTAAGGGAAAGCCGCACCGTACCCACCGCGAAGATCGCCACGCAGACCACGGCGAAGTAGATCAGCGACCCGTTCTGCCCGCCGAACATGCTCTCGATCGTCGCCAACTGCCCCACCCCCAGCTCCCCGTTCTTGAACGGCGACAGCTGTTGCAGCGTCACACCGAAATCCCCCGGGACGAAGGTCAGGAAAACCTCCACCCCGAACTTCCACAGCAGCACGATCATCACCACCAGCCCCGGCTTCGGGACCAGTGCCGCCACTCCCAACCCGAGTGCGGAGATCAGCAGTGTGTAGACCGGGACGCCGAGCAGCAGCTGGACTCCGTCACCCGAGAAGACCTCGACCCTGCCCCAGATCTCGGGGAACAGTTGCGGGAATGCCCACAGGACCAGGAATGTGACGACGGCGGCGGTGACCGCGGCGATCACGCCGAAGACGATGAGTTTCGCTACCGGGAGGATCCAGCGGCGGGTTTGGATGCCGAATACCGTTTCGATCGTGTTGTCCTTGAATTCCGCGCACAGTGAGGACACCCCGCCCGCCATGAGGATGAAGGACGAGAACACGAGAATCCAGTAGGCGGCGTTATTGGTGTCCATACCGCCGGCGCCGTTGAGGGCGTTGGATTCGGTGGCCTTGGCGATACCGAAATTGAGGCCCAGGGGGATCGCGAGGGCGAGGGGGACTATGGCGTACCAGATCGGGCTGCGCCAGGAGAGTTTCGCGAGTTCGCTGCGGACGGCCCGCACGAGATAGGTGGCGATCACCGGGCACCTCCGGTGGCGGCGTATTCGATGCTCTCCTCGGTGATTTCGATGTAGGCGGATTCCAGGGGGCGTGGGCCGGACCCTGCATTCACCAGTTCGTCCTTACTGGTATCGGACAGGACTCTGCCCTTGCCCATGATGACCACGCGGGTGCCGGTGATCTCTACTTCGGTGAGGTTGTGGGAGGCCACGAGCAGGCATGTGCCTTCGGCGGCCAGGCCGAGGAGTAGTTCGCGGAGCCAGATGATGCCTTCGATATCGAGGCCGTTGGCCGGTTCGTCCAGGACCAGAGTTTTCGGGTCGCCGAGAAGGGCGGAGGCGATGCCCAGGCGTTGCAGCATGCCGTAGGAGAATTTTCCGACGGGGCGTTTCGCGACCCGGTCGAGACCGACTCGGTCCAGGGCCGGGCCGACATTCGAGGTGGAGAGGCCGCCGAGCCTTGCCTGCCAGCGGAGATGCTGTTCGGCGGTGTGGCCGGGATTCCGGGCGAAAGCGCCCAGGCTGAAACCTATTTCGGTGATGGTGCTGCGGAAGTCGCGTAATCCGCTGCCGTTCACCGAGATCGTGCCGGAATCGGTGCGGGCCAGGCCGGCGATCATGCGCATCACGGTGGTTTTCCCGGCACCGTTCGGGCCGAGCAAATAGGTTATCGAGCCCGGCTCGGCCTCGAAGGTGACGTCGTCGACGGCGAGTTTCGCACCGAAGCGTTTGGAAACGCCACGAACGCTGATCATAGGAATTCCTGGGTGGCTGGTACCGGATACTGCCGGGAAATGGGGTCCCGGAGATTGTTTCGGGAATGCGTGCCCACACCCGGGCGGAGCGACACCCGGGATCGCGGGGCCGCTCCGGCAGGTATGTCCGAGGTCAGTAGCCGAAGGAGGGGTTACCCTGGCACTGCATTTCCTGGCAGGTGGCCTTCCAGTCGAACTTCCACAGGCCGCCCTCGCGGATGTAGTGGTACAGGACGCTCTGCGCGGGGAAGCCGGCCATGACGCCGTGCACGGTGACCGACATGGTGTTACCGGAGACGTTGACCGGGGCGATGGCGCGACCCTGGATGGAGAAGAAATCCATGGTCTTGCTGGATTCCATGACCCGTTCGAGGGCGGGGCGGGCCGAGGGGCCGTTGAAGCTCACCTCGATTTTGGGGTCCATGCCGATATTCGGGTTCCAGAACGCGGCGAACTGCCTCTCGACCTGCGCCAGGCTGGGGACCTCGTCACGAACGTAGAGATCCGATACCTGGGAGGCTCGGATGGAGAAATCGGCCGACGCGGGCTGCGTCAGGCCGAATCCCATGAGCGCGGTGAGAATACAGACAGCGGCGATTCTGATGAATGTGGACATGACGGCCCCTTCTAAGACCAACCTGCGAAGCGATGCGCCGGGGGCGGTGTGCGCGGAAGTGCGTACCTCGTCCGCCGGTGCTGTCCGGGTGGGGGAACGCAGGGCGAAACCCACTCGGGTAATGCGAAACGCTAGCGACCGGCCTTAGGTTAGTCAATCCTAAGTGCGGGATCGGGGCTCAGACCACAACCGGGAGGGTGTGGTGTCCGTTGGTGACCAGGCTCGGGACGTTGCCGAGGGTGGCGGGGTCGGCGGCCAGGCGCATCTCCGGGAAGCGCGCGAACAGGGCGGGCAGCGCGACCGCGGCCTCGAGCCGGGCCAGCGGGGCGCCGAGACAGTGGTGCACGCCGTGGCCGAAGGCCATATGGTCCTTGGACTGCCGGCTCGGGTCGAAGGTGTCGGGGTGGTCGGGATGGACCCGCGGATCGCGGCCGGCGCCGGCCAGCCCGGCCAGGATGGCGTCACCCTCGGCGATGCGGTAGCCGTCGGGCAGGTCGATGTCCTCCAGGGCGAAGCGCATCGGCATATGGGCGATCGGCGGCTCCCAGCGCAGGGTCTCCTCGATGATCTCGGACCAGTCGAGCTGCCCGTCGAACGCGGCGGTGCGGTGCTCCGGATGGGTGAGCAGGGCGTAGACGGCGTGATCGAGAAGATTGGCGGTGGTTTCGTGCCCGGCGACGATGATGAGCAGCAGGGTGTCGCCCAGCTCTTGCTCGCTGAGTTTCGACCCGTCCTCGTCGTGGGTGGTCATGAGGACGGTGGTGAGATCGTCACCGGGGTTGCGGCGCTTGTAGTCCAGCAGTTCGTGCAGGGTGGTGTAGAGGCCGGCGAAATTGGCCTGGGCCTGCTCGGAGGTGAGGGTGGTGTCGAGGGTGCCGCCGGCGTAGACGCGCAGGGCGGCGGACAATTCGGCGGGCACGCCCATCAGTTCGCCGATCACCCGGATCGGGAGGGCGCAGGCGAAACGGTCGCGCAGGTCGACGGGGTGATCGGCCGGGGTGGTGGCGATATCGTCGAGCAGTTCGGCGGTGATCGCCTCGATCCGGGGACGCAGGGACTGGGTCCGGCGGTGGGTGAACGCCGGAGCCACCAGTTTCCGCAACCGCCGGTGGTCGTCACCGTAGGCGGTGAGCAGATTGGATACGGCGACCCACGGCCACATCACCCAGTCCTGCGGGATCTCACCGGTGTGCATGGCGGGCCAGTGCCGGTGGGCGTCCTTGGAGACCCGGGAATCGGTGAACAGCTTCTCCAGCAGCTCGGCGTCGATCACCGACCAGGCAGGCACGCCACCGGGAAGTTCGATCCGGGCCATCCGGCCGCGGGCCCGGATGCGGTGGATCTCGGTGTGGAAATCGGCGCCGGCGGGGTCGAGGACCAGCGGTTCGGTCTGCGACTGCTCCTGGGTCATCGGGGTGCTCCTGTCATCATCGGGGTCAGGGGAGCGGACGGGGGGAACCGCACGGGGAGTTCGCTCAGGGCGCGATGGAACAGGCCGGGGCGCCAGGTGAGCTCCTCGGCGGGGATGGCGAGCTCGATCTCCGGCAGGGCGTCGAGCAGCTGGTCCACGGCCTCGCCGGCGATGATGCGCGCGATGTCCTCGGCCATGCAGGCGTGACTGCCCTGGCCCCAGGCGAGATGGGAGCGGTTGCCGATCCGTTCGCCGCCACCTATCCGCGGGTCGGTATTACAGGCGGCGATGCTGATCACCACCGGCTGATCGGCCGGCAGCCAGGTGTTGCCGATGAGGATCGGCTGGCGCGGGTAGGAGGTGCAGAAGTTCGGCAGCGGCGGGTCGGTGAACAGCACTTCGTCGATGGCGTCGCGGGTCGACAGCGAACCACCGAGCATATGACTGCCGAACCGTTCGTCGATGAGCATGAGCCGCAGGGTGGTGGTGATCAGCGAGGTGGTCGGCTCGGTACCGGCGGCGTACACCAAGGCCGCCTGCTGCACCATCTCCATATCGTCCAGCCGGGATTCGTGCTGCATCATGTAGGAGGTCACGTCGTGGGCCGGGCAGGTGCGTTTCTGCCCGACGACCTCCATCAGAGCTCCGGCGAAACGCATATTGCCCTCGGCGGCGCTCGCCGCGGAGGTGGCGTCCAGAATCGCCGCCATACCCTCGAACGCGGTGTGCCCGGCTTCCGGTGACAGGCCCATCAGCTCGGTCAGCGTGGCGAAGGTCAGCGGAAACGCATAGTCCGTGCGCAGATCCGCCGTACCCGTCTCGCAGAAATCGTTGATCAATGGGATCGCCAGCCGCTCGATGGTGGCGCGCAGCTGATGCAGATCCACCGCCTCGAGGCCCGCGACAATGGGTGAACGCAGGCGGAGGTGCTCTTCACCGGCCGAACGCAGGGCATTGGGCCGGTACTCCATCATCGGCAGCAGCGGGCAATCCGGTGACACGGTCTCCTGCCAGCGGCGGGGATCGGCCGGGAAGTGGTCGGGGTCGTGCAGGATGCGCAGTGCGTGGCGATATCCGACGACGAGCGTCGCGGGGACGTCCGGGGCCAGATCCACCGGAACCAGCGCGCCGTACCGGCGCCGCATCTCGCGATAGGCGGCGGCGGGGTCGGCGGCGAACTCGGGGGCGTAGAGCGGCACGCGCTCGCCACGGGGTGCGAGAGGCGACCCCTGGGTGGCCGGACGCGTGGACGGAATCGACATGGTCACGTACTCCAAAAGCGGATCGATGGTTCGGTCGAAGGCCCCGATCACGGATGGTCCCGGTGCGCGGCAGCCCGGCAACGGCTGCGGGCGCCCGGGGCGCGTACTTTCGTGTGCTGTTCCCGAGTCGGAACGATCACGGGGCGGTCCGGGTGATTACCTACGGTGCCGGGGCGGAACCGTTTTCGTCACCGGGAATCGGGCCGGAGCACCGCGCGGTGGCGGGGCCGCCGGCCGTCGATAATCGGGGACGGCCCGGTCGGGCGGGCGGGGTGCGCCGGATCGGCCCGACCCCTCGCGCACGGCGGACCGGATGTTGCGTGGAGGAAGCCCGGCGGCAGGTGTGCGGGGCCGGCGAGGTGCGAGGGGTGCACCCGCCGCTGTCCGCTACGCGGGAATCGGGTTGCCGACCGAAGAGGGCGCGCTCGCGGGTCGCGGTGGCGCGCAGGCGGTCGCGCGGATGGGACGGCCCGGGCGCCGGCGGTGGCGCGGCACGCTCCGGCACAACGAATCCCTCCCGCTTCGTCAGATCACGATCGTCCTGAATCCTAGTCCAGCACTTCGGGTTACGTGCGGCGGGCGGAGCGCCGCAGGTCATCGGACCCGGGGGGAGGTGACCGGCAGTCGTTTCGGATCGCGAGTGGCCGAAGGCCACCCGGCCGTGCGATATTAGCAAGGGCGACAGCAACCCCAAGCGGGTACAGGCCCGGGGCGCCGAGGGCTGGTTCAGGGCCCGCGCGGGGGCGCGCCGCGCCGGG
>NZ_JBFAHF010000005.1:0-160675 GCF_040654015.1 Nocardia sp. NPDC050799 | reverse complement strand
CGCTGGTCATGGGCCCGGGGGGGTGGTGCCCGGCTGTCGTTTCGGAGCGCGTGGGCCCGACGCCCCCCCGGCCGTTCCTGCTTCGCAGGCTGCCCTGCAACCCTCATCGGGAACGGCCGGGTGGCGCCGTGCGGTTGGACGGGCCGCACGGGGTCTCGGGCGGGGAGTGTCAACGACCGGTGTTCAGGTAATTGCGCCACCCTCCGTATTCGGTGATATCGGTTGCGGCGCGGGCGGATTCGTAATCGCAGGCGAAGCCGGTGACCCAGCGTCCGGAATCCAGTTCCACCTTTCCCAGTGTCATCGGCGCCGGCAGATTGCTCAGGAAGGTGCCGAGGGCCGCCGGGGAGAGCCGGTACAGTTCGCCGGGCAGCGCCCGGCCGGCGGTCGCGCCGACCCGGAGCATGCCGGGTTTGGGCGGTTCGGCGGGCAGCGCGACCATGCGGTACGCCGCCGAGGTGACGACCTCGCCGAGGAATCGCGCCTTCGCCTGCTCCAGTTGGTGATGCAGGGGCAGGCCGCGCAGATGGGCGCCGACGACCAGGAGGTCGGTGCCGGTCCCGGTGAGCAGCGGGGCGGGCGTATCCAGCAGCCGGGCGGCCAGCTCGATACCCACCTGATCGGCGAACGCCGGGGTGATCAGCATGACGCCGAACGGGTCGCCCGTCGCGGTCTCCGCGCCCGGGACCGCGACGGCGGCCAGGTCGAGGAGGTTACAGAAGTTGGTGAAGGTGCCCATCCGGCTGTTGATCGCCACCGGTTCGGCGGTGACCGCGGCGATGGTCGGATGCTCGGTGGTGGTCGGCAGGAGCAGGGCGGGGTATTCGGCGAACAGGCGGCGCGCGGTGGCGGCCGCGACGGCGAGACGTCCGAGGTCGGTGACGTATTCGTGGGCGGCGGGCCGCGCCGCGCCCGCGACGATCCGCGCGACCACCGGATCGGCGCCGTCCGGTTCGCCGGCGAGGAATTCGCCCATCGCGGCGTAGCGCTGGGCGACGATCGCGCCGTCGTAGAGGAGTGTCGCGGCGTCGAGCAGTTCGCCGATATCGACCGTGGCGACCTCACCGCCGCCGGCCCGCCAGCGCGCGACGGTGGCGTCGAAGGCGGCACGGTAGGCGGGGGAGAGGGCGGACAGGTTGTGGTCGGCGGGGACCGCGAGGGTGGCCCGGGCGGGGGCGCCCAGGGGAGTGTCGGCGGGCCAGGTGCGGGAGCGGGGGTCGGCGGGGTCGGGGCCGATCATGGCGGCGGTCACCTCGGTGGCGAGGGTCAGATCACGGGCGAAGACGGTGACCGCGTCGTAGTCGGGGCAGGCGGGGGCGACACCGGTGGTGGAGACCAGGCCGAGGGTCGGTTTGACGCCCACGATTCCGTTGAGCGCGGCCGGTACCCGGCCCGACCCAGCGGTATCGGTGCCCAGCGCCGCGTCGACCATGCCGAGTGCGACGGCGACGGCCGAGCCGGAACTGCTGCCGCCGGAGACGCGGTCGGGAAACAGGGCGTTGCGGACCGCGCCGTACGGGCTGCGGGTGCCCACCAGACCGGTCGCGAACTGGTCGAGATTGGTCTTGCCGAGGACGAGCGCGCCCTGATCGATCAGCCGGGCCACAGCGGGGGCAGTGTGCTGCGGCGTCGTGCTGTAACCCGGGCAGGCGCAGGTGGTGGGGGTACCGGTGACGTCGATATTGTCCTTGACCGCGAGCAACACCCCGGCCAGCGGCAACCGCTCACCCTGCGCGAGCCGGATGTCGAGCGCGGCGGCCTCGGCCGCGACCTCCACTTCGGCGCGCAGCGTGATCCAGATTTCGGGGCGATCGTGCTCGCGGATGGTCCGGTAGGCACGGGCGACTTTGTCGGCGACGCTCACCGGCGTATCCGTCGCCGGTTCCGCTAGCGGTAGTTGCTCCATGGTCATGCCGCTCCTTTTTCGATGGCGACCAGAGGTGCGCCGGTGGTGACTTGGTCGCCTGCCGCGACGGTGATCGTGTGCACGGTGCCGGAGACCTCCGCGACCACCGGCAACTCCATCTTCATGGCCTCGAGCACGAGCAGGGTGGTGCCGGCCTCGACGTGCTCGCCCGCGGCCACCTCGACCCGCCAGACATTGGCCATCATGGGCGCCGCGACGATATGGGCGCCCTCGGGCAGGTCGAGATCCTCGGCAGGTTCGGGGTCGACGGCGAAATCGGCCCGGTTGCTCAGTTCGCCACTGGCCTCCCAGCGCCGCCGTTCGGCGGTGAACGCGGCCTGCCGGTGTTCCTCGGTGGCGGCGATATCGGTCGCGTTGTCCCGGAGAAACTCGAGATGATCGGCCATGGCGAATTCGCCGACGCTCGTGCGCATCTCGTAGCGGCCCGCCGCCATATCGGCGCGCAGGTCCAGCAGTTCCCCGGCCGCGACCGGATACCAGCTGATGCGGTCGAAGAACCGGAACAGCCACGGTTTCCCGGCCTCGAAGGGTGCCCGCTGGCGGTAACCGGACCAGATAGGGACGGTGCGGCCGATGAGCTGGTAGCCGCCGGGGGATTCCATCCCGTAGACGCAGAGGTACTTGCCGCCGATACCCACCGCGTCGGACGGGGTCCAGGTGCGGGCGGGGTTGTACTTGGTGGTCACCAGGCGGTGGCGGGGGTCGAGCGGGACGGCCAGTGGCGCGCCGAGATAGACGTCGCCCAGGCCGAGCACCATGTACTGGGCGGCGAAGACGATATCGCGCACCTCGTCGATACTGTCCAGCCCGTTGATCCGGCGGATGAACTCGATATTGGACGGCAACCAGGGAGCCTCGGCGCGGACACCGCGACCGTAGCGTTCGATGGCCTGCCCGATGGTGGGGTCGTCGAAGGACAGCGGGAGTTCGATATGGCGGCTCGGCACCCGCAGATCGGCGGTATCGGGGATATCGTCCTCGAGTTCGCCGAGCAGCCGGACCACGGTGCGCTGATCGATGACGTCGGGATCGAAGTGCAGGTGCAGCGAGCGCACCCCGGGGGTGATATCGATCAGGCCGGGGATGGACGCCTGTTCGAGGCGGTCGCTCAATGCGTGCACGCGCATCCGCAGACCCAGATCGAGCTCCCTCGGGCCGTACTCGATCAGCACGTTGTCGTCGCCGCCACGCAGGTATTTCACCTCGGGTGTGCCGCTCCCGGCGTCACGGCGGCCCAGGACGCCGTTGTCCCGCTCCCGGGACCCGAGGAGTTCGGGGGTGGGCAGGCCACGGCCACGTAGGGCGGGTGCGGAGCGGAAGGGGCCGGTGCGGTCGTCGCCGACCGGGACGAAACGTACCTGGTCACCGGGGCGCATCTGACCCAGTTTCCAGCGATGCGCGGAGATCACGGTGAGCGGGCAGGCGAAACCGCCCAGGCTGGGACCGTCGGGGCCGAGCAGGATCGGGGTGTCGCCGGAGAGATTGAGCGCGCCGACGCTGTACGGGCAGTCGTGCAGGTTCGAGGGGTGCAGGCCGGCGTCGCCGCCGTCGGTCCGCGACCAGGTCGGTTTCGGACCGGCCAGGCGCAGGCCGGTGCGGTTGGCGTGGGCCTGCACCTGCCAGGTGGCGTCGTAGAACTGGTCGATATCGGCGGGGGCGAAGTAATCGGGGGCGGGCTGGGGACCCTCGCCGACACCGACGTACCAGGTGTGGCCGAATTCGGGGCGTTCGCCGGCCGGGATCGGCGTGGGGTCCAACAGGCCGCCCGCGTCCGGTTTGAGGCCGAGGATATCGCCGGTGGCGACGGCGCGGCCGGTGATACCGCCGAACCCGCCGAGGGTGAAGGTCGCGGCGCTGCCGTGATAGTCGGGGGCGAGGATGCCGCCGCGGACCGCGAGATAGGTGCGCAGTCCCGTGTCGTAGGGCGCGCCGATATCGAGGACCGAACCGGCGGGGACGGTGACCGGCTCCCACATGGGGACCGGCTGATCATCCACGGTGACGGGGGCTTCGGCGCCGGTCACACAGACCACGGTGGTGTCGGTGCAGCGGATCCGCGGACCCAGCAGCGTTGCCTCCAGGCCGTTCTCGCCCAGCGAGTTCCCGACGGCGTGGTTGGCGAGCTGGAAGGACAGATCGTCGAAGGCGCCCGACGGCGGGATACCGACGCTCCAGAGTCCCAGGCGGCCGGGGAAGTCCTGGATGGTGGTGGAGACACCGGCGCGCAGGATCTCCAGGCGGGGGCGGATGGTGGCCAGGCTGCCGAGGGTCGCGGTGGTGTGCCGGGCGTCGAGCATGGGGGAACTGGTGGCGGCGGCGCGCAGCTGCGGCAGGTTGGTGGTGATACCGAACATGCGGGTCTCGTCGAGCGCGGCGCGCAGGCGGTGCAGGGCCTCGGGCCGGCTCCCCCCGGAGGTGATGATCTTGGCGATCAGCGGGTCGTAGTAGGGGCTGATCTCGGTACCGGTCTCGACCCAGGTCTCCACCCGGGCCGCCGCGGCGGGGATCTCGACGCCGGTGAGGGTGCCCGCGCCGGGCCGGTAATCGTTACCGGGGTCCTCGGCGTAGACGCGGGCCTCCACCGCGTATCCGGTGATCGGCGGGCCGGAATCGGGGATCTCGTCGAGGAACGCGGAGTCACCACCGGCCAGGCGCAGCATCCACTCGACGATGTCCACGCCGGTGACGGCCTCGGTGACCGGATGCTCCACCTGCAACCGGGTATTCACCTCGAGGAACGAGGCCTCTGCGCGGTCGACGTCGTAGATGAACTCGACCGTCCCGGCGGATCGATAACCGACGTCACCGAGCAGTTTCCGGCTCGATTCGAGGAGTTGTTCGCTCACGGTGTAGGGGAGGCCGGGGGCGGGCGCCTCCTCGATGACCTTCTGGTTGCGCCGCTGCAGACTGCAGTCGCGGGTGCCCAGGGATACGGCGCGACCGCGGCCGTCGCCGAAGATCTGCACCTCCACATGGCGGGCCCGGGCGACGAACCGCTCCAGATACACCGCGGAGGAGCCGAAGTTGTGCTGCGCCAGACGGATCACCCGCTGGTAGGCGTCGGTGAGTTCGCCGGGTCCCGCGCACGCGGCCATCCCGATACCGCCGCCACCCCCGGCCGCCTTGAGCATCACCGGATACCCGATCCGCTCGGCCTCCGCCAGCGCTTCGTCGAGCCCGGTGAGCAGACCGCTCCCCGCGACCAGCGGCACACCCGCCGCGGCGGCGGCCCGGCGGGCACTGTGCTTGTCGCCGAAGAGCCGCAGATGTTCGGCGGCCGGTCCCACGAACGCGATTCCCGCGGCCTCCACCTCCGCCGCGAAATCCGCGTTCTCGGAGAGGAATCCGTAGCCGGGGTGGACGGCGGTGGCGCCGGCGGACAGCGCCGCCTCGATCACCGCGTCCCCGCGCAGATACGACTCGGCGGCCGGGCCGGGGCCGAGCCGGACCGCGCGATCGGCCATCCGCACATGCCGCGAACCCTCGTCGGCATCGGAGAACACCGCGACCGTCTCGATCCCCAGCCGCCGGGCGGTACGCAGGATGCGGCAGGCGATCTCACCGCGGTTGGCGATCAGCAGGCATTCGGGCAGCGGCGTATGCAGCGGTGTATACAACTGCGGGGCGGTCTCGGTCACGGTCGATCCTCTCGGCGTGGACAGTGCGGCTACCGGAGTAGCCGGGAATATCAGGTCTTGGTCGCGCGGGCCATACGGGTCAGCTGGAGCACCTGACCGGCGCGGTCGGCCACCACGCGGCGGGACTGGTCGATATGGGCGAGGAGCTGCTCGCGGGCGCCGGTGAGATCACGGTCGAGGACGGCCTCGCCGATGGCGATGTGTTCCTCGATGGTCGCGAGCATGCGGTCGGGGGTCAGGTAGTCGAACATTCGGACGGGGCGTATCCGGGCGTTCACCGTTTTCAGGGCGTCGGTGAGGGCGTGGTTGCCGGAGGAGTCGAGCAGGACGGTGTGGAACTGTTCGTCGGCGGCCACGAAACCGGCGTCCGGGTCCGGGGGCGCGGTGCGGAAGGCGCGCCAGCGGTCGATCTCGGGTCCGAGTACGGCCCGGTCGTGGCCGAGGTCCGGATCGGCGAGGACGCGGGCGATGCCCTGGACTTCGAGGGTGATCCGCAGCTCGTAGTAGTCGCCCAGGGTGTCCAGGCGCGGCCGGTAGGGGAACAGTCCGGCGTCGTGGCGCTCCACCAGACCGTCGGCCTGCAAGCGGGCCAGCGCCTCGCGGACCGGGGTGCGCGAGACACCGTAGCGTTCGGCCAGCCGTTCTTCGCCGAGCCGCTCCTCCGGCGCCAGCGCACCGGTCATGAGTTCGTCGCGCAGCGACTTGTACACAGTGTCGCTGCGTGATTCGCGTTTGCTTCGTGGTTCGGTCACGACGCGCAGCCTAGAGAGTCATGGCGGCGCGAACGGTTTCCACCGCCCCGGCCCCGCCCTCCCCGGAAGAGGTGACCCGGCCGCTCTCCAGCACGTAGTACCGGCTCGCGGCCCGCAGCGCGAAACCGATGTGCTGTTCCACCAGCAGCACCCCGAGCCCGCCGCGGGTCACCAATTCGGTGATGGTGTTCTCGATCTCGGCGACCACCGACGGCTGGATGCCCTCGGTGGGTTCGTCGAGGATCAGCATGCGCGGTTCGGTGATCAGGGCCCGCGCGATCGCCAGCTGCTGGCGCTGCCCACCGGAGAGCAGCCCGGCCCGGCGGTCGAGCAACTCTTTCAGCGCGGGGAACAGATCCAGCTGTTCGTCGATCAATGCCCGGCCGCGTGTGCGGCCGTCGGCCACCACCCGCAGGTTCTCGGCGGTGGTGAGATGGCCGAAGCACTGCTGCCCCTGCGGGACATAGGCCAATCCGCGCTTGACCCGGGCGCTCGGCCGCAGCGTGGTGATATCGGCGCCGTCGAAACGGATGGTGCCGCGATGGGTACGCACCAAGCCGACCGCCGCGCGCAGCAGGGTGGTCTTCCCGGCGCCGTTGTGGCCCATGATCGCGGCCACACCGTCGGCCGGGACCTCTATCCCGGCCCCGTGCACGACCTCGGTGCGACCGTAACCGGCGTGGACGTCGATGAGTTCCAGCATCGCGGTCACCCTTCGTTCTCGTCGGCGGTACGCGGGGAGCGTGCGCGGTCAGGCGGGGTGACCGACCCGCGGTGACCGTTCGACGCGGGCGACGCCCCGGCGTGGTCACGCCGTGCCGCCCCCGCCGGATCCGGTTCGCCCACGCCGTCCGGCGCGGCGGCCGCCGCGGTCCCCAGATACGCCTCCTGCACGGCCGGATCCGCCTGCACCTCGGCCACCGTTCCCTCGGCGAGTACCGCGCCGCGGGCCAGCACCGTCACGGACGTGGCGAAACTGCGCATGAAGTCCATATCGTGTTCGACCACCACGACCGTGCGTTCACCGCCGATGCGGCGCAACAGATTCCCGGTCTCTTCCCGCTCCTCCTGGCTCATCCCGGCGACCGGTTCGTCCAGCAGCAGCACCGAGGCGTCCTGCACCAGGAGCATGCCGATCTCGAGCCACTGTTTCTGGCCGTGGGCCAGCGTGCCGGCGGGTTTGTCGCGCAGCGCGGTGAGACCGATGGTCTCCAGGGCCTGCTCGATCGACGCGGAAACCGCGGCCGGCCGGCGCCGCAGCATGGTCCACAGCGATCGTCCCGCGCCCGCGGCGATATCGAGGTTCTGCAGTACCGACAGTTCCTCGAACACGCTCGCGGTCTGAAAGGTACGGCCCACGCCCAGGCGGGCGATCTGGTGCACCTTCTTGCCGAGCAGTTCGACCCCGGATTTCTGCACCGAACCGGTCGCCGGGACCAGACCGGTGATGGCATCGATCATGGTGGTCTTGCCGGCGCCGTTGGGGCCGATCAGAAACCGCAGGTCACCCTGGAAGAGCGTCAGGTCCACATTCGACACCGCCTTGAACCCGTCGAATTCGACACTCAGCCCGCGGACCTCGAGGTAATCGCTGTGCATACCGGCATTACCGCCGGTCACCGGAGCTTTCACGGTGGTTGTCTCGGTCATGACACTCCTACCGGGGTAGCGGGCGCGGGGGCCGGTGTCCGAGTGGGTGGCGGATCCCCCTTCTCGTCGGTACGGCGTCTCCGCCGCAGCAGTGTCACCAGGCCCGCCAGACCGGCCGGGAAGAAACCGACCACGACGATGAACAGGACGCCCTGCGCGTACACCCAGCCGGAGGGGAAGTTCTCCGACAGGCCGGTCTGCGCCCAGGCCACCGCGATCGCGCCGAGCACCGGGCCGAGCAGGGTGGTGCGTCCGCCGATGGCGACACCGGTCAGGAACGCGATGGAGGGCACGATCCCGATATCGGCGGGGGAGATGATCCCGACGATCGGCACGAACAGCGCGCCGGCGATCCCGGCGAACAACGCCGCCACCGCGTAGGCCACTACCTTCACATTGGCCGGGTCGTAGCCGAGGAAGCGCACGCGCTCCTCCTGATCACGCACCGCGACCAGCAGTTCGCCGTACCGGCTGTACATCAGCTGCCGGGTCGCCGCGACGATCACCAGCAGGGTGGCGGCCGCGATGAAGAACAGCAGCCGCCGGTTCACCGGGTCGTTGAGTGCCAGTCCGAAAAAACTGCGGAACCGGTTGAGCCCGTTGCTCCCGCCGGTGGACTGCTGACCCACCAGTAGGATGGCGAAGGCCGCGGCCAGCGCCTGCGACAGGATCGCGAAATAGGCGCCCTTGACTCTGCGTTTGAAGACGCCCAGCCCGAGCAGCACCGCCACCAGCGGTGGCACGATCAAGATGCCCAGAATTGTCAGTACCGGCGACGCGAACGGAACCCAATAGCCGGGCAGTTCGCGAATACCGGCGATCTGCATGAAATCCGGGACATCGTCCCCGCGCAGCTGGGCATCGGAGATCTTCAGGTGCATCGCCATGATGTAGGCGCCGAGGCCGAAGAACACGCCCTGGCCGAGGGTGAGCATGCCGCCCCGGCCCCACGCCAATCCGATACCCACCGCGACGATGCCGAAGCACAGGAACTTGCCGAGCAGGTTGAGCCGGAAGTCCGAGAGCACCGCGGGCGCCACCGCGAACAGCAGCACGGCGGCGATCGCGAAGCCCGAATAGACCTTCCAGCGGGTGGTCAGGAATTCCCTCATACCAGACTCCTCGACCGGATCGTGAACAGTCCCTGCGGGCGGACCTGCAGGAAGACCACGATGGCGACGAATACGATCACCTTCGCGACCGAGGCCGTGGTGCTGTATTCGATAAACGAGTTCAACAGTCCGAGCGCCACCGCGGCCAGGACGGCGCCGCGGATCTGCCCGAGCCCGCCGATGACGACCACCAGGAAGGCGTCCACCAGATAGGTGGTGCCGGTATTGGAACTGGTGGAGCCGATCAGCGTCAGCGCCACACCCGCCACCCCGGCGAGCCCGGAGCCGATGAAGAACGTCGTGATATCGGTGCCGCGGCTGGAGATCCCGCTGGTTTCGGCGAGCTCCCGATGCTGCACCACGGCCCGGATGCGCCGGCCCATCGCGGTGTACTTCATCGTCACCGCGACGGCCGTCACGCACAGCACCGCGAGCAGCATGATGAAGATCCGTGTCCTGGGCACCACCGCGCCCAGGACCTCCACCCCGCCACCGAGCCATTCCGGGGTCACCACGCGGACCGCGGGCGCGCCGAAGATGTCCCGGGCCGCCTGCTGCAGGATCAAACCGACGCCGAAGGTCACCAGCAGGGTGTCCAGGGGTCTGTCGTACATCCGTTTGATCAGCGTCACCTCGAGGGCGACACCCATGAGACCGCCGACCAGGAATCCGATGAGCAGTGAGACGATCAGCGATACCTCGGCGTTGGCGACCAGGTACTCCTGCACCGTATAGGCGGTGTAGGAGCCGGCCATGATGAACGCGCCGTGGGCCATATTGATCACGCCCATCTGACCGAAGGTCAGCGACAGCCCCAGGGCCGCCAGCAGCAGGATGGAACCCAGGCTCAAGCCGGTGAACAGCTGCCCGACCAGTGCTTCCACGAGATCAGCCCCCGAGTCCCTCGGCCCACGAGTAGCCCGCCAGGTACGGATCCGGCTCGACGACCGCGCCGGAATCCCACACGCTGTAGATCAGGCCGTCGGGCCGGATCTCGCCGATCCGGGCGGTTTTGGTGATGTGGTTGTTCTCGCCGTCGATGGTCACCAGGCCCTCGGGACCGTCGAAGGTGACGCCGCCCGCGGCCTGCTGCACATCCGGGACCGCGAAGGACTGCGCCTTCTCCACGGTGTTCTTCCACAGGTACACCGAGACGTAGGCGGCCTCCATGGGGTCGGAGGTCGGCTTGTTCGCGCCGTACTTCGCCTTGTACGCCTTGACGAACGCGGTGTTCTGCGGGTTGTCGACGGTCTGGTAGTAGTTCCAGGCGGTCAGCTGGCCGGCGATGTGCTGCACGCCGATACCGCCGACCTCCTCCTCGGCGATCGACACCGAGACCACCGGCATATCCTGCGCGGTCAGGCCGACGTTCTTGTACTCGCGGAAGAACGCGACATTGGAGTCGCCGTTGAGGGTGTTGAACACGGCGTCGGCGTCGGCCGAGCGCACCTTGTTGACGATGGTGGAGAAATCGGTGGAGCCGAGCGGGGTGTAGTCCTCGCCTTTGATCTCGATACCGTTGGCCTCGGCGTAGGCCTTGATGATGCGGTTGGCGGTCTGCGGGAAGACGTAGTCGCTGCCGACCAGGTAGAGCGATTTCACCCCGCGGCCCTTCAGATAGTCCAGGGCGGGCACGATCTGCTGGTTGGTGGTCGCGCCGGTGTAGAAGATGTTCTTCGACGATTCCAGGCCCTCGTACTGGACCGGGTAGTACAGCAGCGCGTTGCGGTCCTCGAACACCGGCAGCATGGCCTTCCGGCTCGACGAGGTCCAGCCGCCGAATACCGCGGCCACGCAGTCGCTGCTGATCAGCTTCTCCGCTTTCTCCGCGAACACCGTGGGCTCGGAGGCGCCGTCCTCGCCGACCAACTGGATCTGCTTGCCCAGCACGCCGCCGGCGGCATTGATCTCGTCGACGGCCAGCTCGAGCGAATCCCGCACGGTGACCTCGGAGATCGCCATGGTCCCCGACAGCGAGTTCAGCGAGCCGACCTTGATACTCGGGCCCGCGGTGTCGACACAGGAGGCCGCGTTCGCGCCGGCCTGATCGGAGGCAGAGCTACCGCAGGCGGTGACCGCCAGCGCGGTCGCGCACACCGCGGCCGGCAGCGCGAGAAGGTGCCGCGCCCGCCGGCGCTGCCAACGGTTGCGGGTGCCGCGGGATACCGCACCTTTCCTGGGTTGTCCGGGTGCTTCGGTTCTGGCTGCATTCATGACCGTTCGGCCTCCACTCAGGAAAGGTCAGCCCGCTGACTAGCTTGTATTCGGCGTTGTATACAGCGACGTATACGAGGAATTACGGTAGGGAGGCTGTGTTTCGCCCACGTATCGCAGCGTGAAGCTCGAGTATCGATCGGCCGAAGGTCCCGGGCAGCGCTGCTGAGAGCAGATCTGCCCACAGCAGCGTGGTCTCCCGCTCGCCCGCCTGCTCCGGCAGCGTGGTGACCATGGCTCACGACGACAAATCCCCGCTGTTCGGCTGGCGTGCCCGCGAGCAGCTCCTGTCCCGCCGCATCCTGGTTCTCGACGGCCCACTCGACGACGACAACGGCACCCTGCTGGCGACCCAGCTGCTCACCCTCGCCGCCGAAGACGGGGACGCCGGTATCTCGCTGTGGATCCATTCGCCCGGCGGGTCGGTCCCGGCGATGCTGGCCATCCGCGACGTCATGCGGTTGATACCGAGCCCGGTATCCACCCTCGCCCTCGGATTGGCCTGCAGCGCGGGCCAGTTCCTGCTCTCCTCGGGGACCCCCGGTAAACGTTTCGCGCTACCGCACGCCCGGGTCCTGATGCACCAGGGGTCGGCCGGTATCGGTGGGTCCGCGGTGGACGTGGAGGTGCAGGCCGACGACCTGCGCTACACGGTGGAAACCGTGCTGGGCCTGATCTCGGCGGATACCGGGCAGCCCTACGAACGGGTCTATGAGGATTCCCTGCACGACCGCTGGTTCAGCGCGACCCAGGCGCAGGAATACGGCTTCATCGACCATATCGTCGGCGATTTCGCGCAGGTCGTCCCGCAGCGCCAACGGGTCGGGATCTCCGCCTGAGCGGCCGTGTCCGGCGCGGGCCACGGGCGTGATCACGGAGACGGAGCGTGCGTGCGACCACCCGACGCAGCACGAGCAGACCGCACCCAGAACGCGTGACGGCGGCGCACCGGACCCGACCGCACCGGACCCGACCGCACCGGACCCGACCGCACCGGGCGCGCAGACCCGACGACAGCCGCACCGAATACAGGGAGACCCGATGAGCACCTACACGATCCCCAATGTGATCGCCCAGCATCCGCGGGGCGAGCGGATCACCGATATCTATTCGCACCTACTCGCCGAACGCATCGTCTACCTCGGCACTCCCATCGATTCCGGGGTCGCCAACGCGCTCATCGCGCAGCTGCTGCACCTGGAATCGGAGAGCCCGGGCCAGGAGATCGACTTCTACATCAACTGCGAAGGCGGCGATCTGTCGTCGATGCTCGCGGTGTACGACACCATCCAGCACATCGGCGCCCCGGTACACACCACCTGCGTCGGTCAGGCCATCGCGGTCGGCGCCGTGCTGCTCGCCGGGGGCGCCCCCGGCCACCGGGCGATGCTCCCGCATGCCCGGGTGGTGCTGCACCAGCCCGCGGCCCGCGGCCAGGGGGCCATCCCCGACCTCATCCTGCAAGCCGACGAACTCGTGCGGATGCGGGCGGAGATCGAAACCATCCTGTCCCGGCACACCGGGCGGACCCCGGAACGGCTGCGGCACGACACCGACCGCGACCGAGTGTTCACCGCGGCGGCCGCGGTCGAATACGGGCTGGTCGATTCGGTGCTGACGCCGCGGGCCCCGGCCCCCGCCCGGTGATCGCGACCGTGCCGCATATTCGCCGGGTCAGGCCGCCCGGAGCAGCACTGTCGGTGCGATTCCCGGGCCCCGGGGCGCCACGGGGTGGCGCCGGGATCGGAGGTCGTCGGCCACCTGTTCGGTGAGCGCGCCGAGGGAGGTGCCGAGAGCACCGGCCAGCGCGGCGATCATCTCGCTGGAGGGTTCCTTGCGGCCGCGTTCCACCTCGGACAGATACTGTGGCGAAATGCCCGCGCGCTCGGCGGTTTCCGCGAGCGTTTCGCGTTTCTCGTTGCGCAGCACGCGGAGTCGCCCGCCGAGGACCTCACGCCACAGCGGCTCGGGCCGGTCCGCGGGCTGCCGGGGCGGCCGCTCGGCGCGTCCACCGGGAATCGCCTGGAGTCTGCGAGGCTCGGTCATGGACAGAGCCTAGAACCCGGGTCCATGAGCACGGGCGGATTACGCTATGGGCGTACATCCGGACCGGCTCGGGGGGGACCCATGCCCGGAGTTGTTCGCGCGGAGAAACGGTTCTCGCGGTGCGCGCCGGCGGGTTCGGTGCGCGGACCGCGCGGCGCGGTGCCGGCATCGTGCGCCGGGACCCGCCGGATTCGGCCGGAGATGCGGGCCCGCGCACGCGGACCCGCATCGAGGTCAGCTGCTGCCGAAGAGGCCGCGCAGCAGATGGCGGGCCCAGCCCGCCGGGTTCTGCCAGCCGCGGTCCCGGTGCCGGTCGTGGTTCCAGTGGTCGTCGCGGTCGCGGTCCCAGTGGCGGTCACGATCGCGGTCGCGGTCCCAGTGGCGGTCGCGGTCGCGATCACCGTGGCGGTCGCGATCCACCTGGGTGTAGCCCGGGGCCGGGGCCGCCGGGTCGGCCACCGCGGGCGCCGCGAGGCCGGCCAGCGGAAGCAGGGTGATGGCACCCGCGACGGCGATCCGGGCGGTGGCCCGGCGGGTCGCGGATACTCGGTTCGTGCGGAACACGTCGAATCCTCTCGTACTGTGTCCTCCGGCGCAGCGGAAGTCACCGGCCGGAGGACGTTGAACCTTCACCCTCGCGCAATGGTCACGAAAGTCACAGACCTTCCGCGGATCCGATCGAGAAATCATCCCCGGGTACTACGGGGAATCCCGGGGCCCCGCGTCGACCGGGCGATGAGCGCGTCATCCGTGCGCGGGATCGCCCCGTCGGAGCGTGACGGCGGTCGCTCTTGGGCACCGCGTTCTTCCTCGCGATGAAAAATTTTCGAGGTGGAGGAACTTTTCCGAACGTGGCATCGTTGTCAGAGAGATCAGGCGGATCGACCGTGGTCCGTCTGGCTCGCAACAGAAAGTATGAAGTAAGTAACATGGCTCAAGGCAGCGTGAAGTGGTTCAACAGCGAAAAGGGCTTCGGCTTTATCGCGCAAGACGGGGGCGGACCTGACGTCTTCGTGCATTACTCGGCAGTGTCGGGAAGCGGTTTCCGATCCCTCGAAGAGGGTCAGCGCGTGGAGTTCGAGATCGGGCAGGGCCAGAAGGGTCCGCAGGCTCAGGACGTCCGCGCCATCTGAGTGGTGTGACGAAGCAGCGAGGCCCCGTACCGCAAGGTACGGGGCCTCGCTCCGTTTCCCGAGGCGTATCGCGGTCTCGACCGACCGCGGGTTATGGAATTTCCCGTTGGCCCGGCTCGGGTCCGCCGGTCATCGTTTCGCCGGTCGGCCGATACACCCCGAACGAAGAATTGACGCGTGATCGCCCGTAGCCGCCCGGTGTGAAAATCTGACAATTCGAATCGGTCCGTCCCGGAACGGAAATTCGGACCGCCCGGACTTTCGGCCGAACGCCACTCCCGGAGGTCTTTCTCGACTCCCGACCTGTGGTCCGAACGATTCCGAAACCTATCCTCGGACCGAGCGGGGTACCCACGGCGGTTTCCGCTTACGTCGCGGCCGCCCGCGCCGGGCGAATGTGCCCGCGCCGGTTCCACCACGACCTCGGCCCGGGCGCGCGGCGACCGTGTGCGTGATTCAGCCCACCCGGCCGGCCGGGTAGGCGCAGGTCGGCCGTTACCGATAGCAGGGGGCGGGACATGGCCGGATCGGTCCGAACTAAGCTTGGCCCCGTCAACTGGCCGTCCCCACATCCAGGAGTACCCCACTGTGAGCCAAGCAGGCCGTCCTGTAGTTCTGATCGCCGACAAGCTCGCCCAGTCGACCGTCGATGCGCTCGGTGACGGTGTCGAGGTCCGCTGGGTCGACGGCCCGGATCGGCCCGCACTGCTGGCCGCGGTGCCCGAGGCCGATGCGCTGCTCGTCCGCTCCGCGACCACCGTCGACGCCGAAGTCCTCGAAGCCGGTAAGAACCTGCAGATCGTCGCCCGGGCCGGAGTCGGCCTGGACAACGTCGATGTTCCCGCCGCCACCGAGCGCGGCGTGATGGTCGTCAACGCGCCCACCTCCAATATCCACACGGCCGCCGAGCACGCCGTCACCCTGTTGTTGAGCGCCGCCCGCCAGATCCCGGCCGCCGACGCCACCCTGCGCGAGCGCACCTGGAAGCGCAGCAGCTTCAACGGCGTGGAGATCTTCGGCAAAACCGTCGGTGTGCTCGGCCTGGGGCGGATCGGGCAGCTGTTCGCGGCGCGCCTCGCCGCCTTCGAAACCAAGATCGTCGCCTACGACCCCTACGTCTCCCCGGCGCGCGCCGCCCAGCTCGGCATCGAACTGCTGAGTCTCGACGAGGTACTCGAACGGGCCGACCTCATCTCGATCCACCTGCCGAAGACCCCGGAGACCAAGGGCCTGCTCGGTAAGGACGCGCTCGCCAAGACCAAGAAGGGCGTCATCATCGTCAACGCCGCGCGCGGCGGCCTGGTGGACGAGGCCGCGCTCGCCGAGGCGATCACCTCCGGACATGTCCGGGCCGCCGGTATCGACGTTTACGAGACCGAGCCCTGCACCGACAGCCCGCTGTTCGCACTGCCCCAGGTTGTGGTGACCCCGCACCTGGGCGCCTCCACCAGCGAGGCGCAGGACCGGGCCGGCACCGATGTTGCCAAGTCGGTGCTGCTGGCCCTGGCCGGCGAGTTCGTGCCGGGCGCGGTCAATGTCACCGGCGGCACCGTGGGCGACGATGTCGCCCCCTGGCTGGACCTGGTGCGCAAGCAGGGTGCCCTGCTCGGTGCGCTCGCCGACGAACTGCCGGTGAGCCTCGAGGTGCAGGTGCGCGGTGAACTGGCCGCCTCCGAGGTGGAGGTGCTGCAGCTCGCGGCGCTGCGCGGGGTGTTCTCCGCCCATGTCGACGATCAGGTCACCTTCGTCAACGCTCCGGCGCTGGCCGAGGCCCGCGGGATCAGCGCCGAGGTGACCACCGCGACCGAAAGCCCCAGCCACCGCAGCCTGGTGGATCTGCGCGCGGTGTTCGGCGACGGCCGCACCATCAATGTCGCGGGTGCGCTGACCGAGCCGCAGCAGGTCGAGAAGATCGTCAACATCAACGGCCGCAACTACGATATGCGCGCCGAGGGCATCAACCTGGCCGTCCTCAACTACGAGGACAAGCCGGGCGCGCTGGGCAAGGTCGGCACCGCGCTGGGCACCGCCGAGATCGATATCCTGGCCGCGCAGCTCACCCAGGACGCCAACAAAGAAGGCGCCACCGTCATGCTGCGGGTCAACAAGGAGGTGCCCGAAGCGGTGCGTTCCGAGATCGCCGCCGCGGTCGGTGCCGCCAAGGTCACCCTGGTCGACCTGTTCTGAGTTGTGCCGTGCACGCTGCCGCCCGGGCCGGTGGGCGGCGTGCGCCGACGGGTACGCACCCGCCCCGGGCCGCGCGGTCCGGGGCGGGCCGCACCCGGCCACCGTCCCGGTGACAGACCTACCCGGCCCGGCAGCCGCGTCCCGCCCTGTTCGCGGCCTCGTTCGTAGAAAGCGTGGTTGTCATGAAACTCGCCGTGATCCCCGGTGACGGTATCGGACCGGAAGTCGTCACCGAGGCACTCAAAGTGCTCGATGTGGTGCTGCCCGGGGTCGAACGGACTCACTACGACCTGGGCGCCAAGCGCTACCACGCCACCGGGGAGATCCTGCCCGAATCGGTGCTGCCGGAACTGAAACAGCACGACGCGATCCTGCTCGGCGCCATCGGTGACCCGTCGGTGCCCAGCGGCATCCTGGAACGCGGTCTGCTGTTGCGCACCCGTTTCGCCCTCGATCACCATGTGAACCTGCGCCCCTCCAAGCTGTACCCGGGCGTCGGCAGCCCGCTGGCGGGCACCCCGGATATCGACTTCGTGGTGGTCCGGGAAGGCACCGAGGGCCCGTACACCGGCACGGGGGGCGCGATCCGGGTGGATACGCCGCACGAGGTCGCCACCGAGGTCAGCACCAACACCCGGTTCGGTGTCGAACGGGTGGTCCGCTACGCCTTCGCCAAGGCGCAGGCCCGGCGCAAGCAGCTCACCCTGGTACACAAGACGAATGTGCTCGCCTTCGCCGGATCGCTGTGGCAGCGCACGGTGGACGAAGTCGGCGCCGAATTCGGCGATGTCGAGGTGGCCTACCAGCACATCGACGCCGCCACCATCCATATGGTGAACGATCCGGGCCGCTTCGACGTGATCGTCACCGACAACCTGTTCGGCGATATCATCACCGACCTCGCCGCCGCCGTCAGCGGCGGTATCGGCCTGGCCGCCAGCGGCAATATCGACGCCACCGGCACCAACCCGAGCATGTTCGAGCCGGTGCACGGCAGCGCCCCCGATATCGCCGGCCAGTCCAAGGCCGACCCGACCGCGGCCATCCTCTCGGTCTCGCTGCTGCTCGAGCACAAGGGCGAGACCGCGGCCGCGGCCCGTATCCAGGACGCGGTGGCCAAGGATCTGTCCGGTCGCACCGGCACCGCGTCGACCACCGAGATCGGCGACCGAATCGCCGCCGCTCTCTGACCTCGCGGGCCCCGGATTTCCGTGCGCGAAATCGGGTTGCGTGTCCGATACCATCGGGGATACCTGGGCGTATCCCCGATGGACGGCCCGAGCACTTGGAGGCAGCATGACCGCGTGGCACGCCACCAGTGATGTCGGCTTCGGCCCGTACACAGTGCTGGATCTCTACGATCTGCCGGAGGACGGCAAGGGTTTCGAACTCGAAGACGGGTGGTTGGTCGAGGTGGCAGCGGGGGCGCGGCACAACTTCATCGGGTGGTCGCTGGCCGGCCGAATCCGGACAGCCGCGGAAAGCGCCGACATATTCGTCTGTGACGGCGGCGAGTGGGAGGTCAGCACGCCGTCGGGCGTCCGTAAGCCCGATGTGTTCGTCGTTCCGAAAGCAGTGGCGCGAGCCGCGATTGTCGACGAATCGCCGAAACTGATCCCGGGTACCGACATCCTGCTGGCCATCGAGGTGGTGTCACCGGGTAGCGGTAGCGAACGCACCGACCGAGTGCGCAAGGTCCGCGAGTACGCGGCGCTGGGAATTGCGGAGTACTGGATCGTCGAACATCAGCCGCATATACGGATTCATCGAGGCGCCCTCGACGGTGCCTCCTATCGGTGGGACCCGCCGGTGGCGGAAGGCACCGAGTTCATCGCCGAGATCGAGGCCGACGCGAGAATTCGCGTGGCGCTCGATCCGGCGGTGCTCATCGATATCTGAAGATAGTCATCCGTTCGTCCGGCCCGGCCGGGCCACCGGATGAACCAGCGGCGCGACTATCCATGTGGTGGTCGGCGCGGCTGTACTCATCGAGACCCGACCGGCTGTCCGTTGAGCAGCCGGTCCGGTCGAGGGAGTTGTCGGCGGTGACGGATTCGGCTCCAGATTACTCGAGGGGCTTTTCCGACGCCACCGGGACCAGTGGGATCGCTACGGCCGCCAGGGCCGCTGCCGCCAGGTAAACCGCCGGGAAACCGGTCGCGGTGATGAGTGCGCCGAAGACCGGGGGCACCGCGGCGACGGTCAGGTTCTGGCCGGTGTTCTGGATGCCCAGCCCGCGCCCGCTCCAGAACGGCCCGGCGCGTTCGGCGATGGCGGTGAAGGCCAAGCCGTTGTCGGATACCGTGACCACCGAGGCGACGACGAGCAGTGGGATGGCGGCCCACCACCAGTGCGTCCAGGAGGTCAGCGCCAGCAGGGCCATGGTGGCGACCGCGGCGATCGCGACCTGGCGCAGCGGCCCCATTCGGCTGCCGACCCGGTCCGACCACGCACCGGCGCCGATCCGGCCCAGCGCGCCCAGGATCTGGGTGCCGGTGACCAGCGCGCCGGCCGCCGCCAGCGACCAGCCGAGGTCGCGGTGCAGCCACAGCAGCGCGAAGGTCCAGACGGTGGCCTGGGGGACGACCAGCAAAATCGATACGCCGTGGATACGCCACAGCGTGCTGCTGCCCCGGTAGGGATTGGCGCCGGTCGTCCGGGCCCGTGGCGGCCGGGGTGGGTCGATGATGCCCAGCAGGCAGCACACGGCGGCCAGTCCGGCCAGTAACGCGGGCACGCCGAGCGCGGGCGCGACACCGAAGCGGTCGGCGACCAGTGGCACGGACATCGCCGCGATCCCGACGCCCAGCGGCTGGCCGGTCTGCCGGATTCCCATGGCCAGGCCGCGGCGGTCGGGCGGGAACCAGCCGACGATCACCCGGCCGCTGGCGCCGTTGGTGCTGGCGGCGCCGATCCCGCCGAGGAACAGCAGCACTCCGAGGGTGGGGTAGCCGGTGGTGAAGGTGGCGGCCGCGCCGGCCGCGCACATGATCACCGGCCCGGCGACCAAGGCGATCCGTTCGCCGACCCGGTCGACCAGATAACCCCAGGCGATGAGGGCGCAGCACAGACCGACGGTGGGCATGGCCACCAGCAGGCCGGCGGTGGGCAGCGGCATGCCCCCGGCGGTCAGCGCGGGGAGCAGGAACGGCACCCCGTGCACGAAGATCGCGCTGGATACCTGGGCGAAGACCCCGAAGGTGAGCATGAGCCAGCGGTGGGCGGGAGAGATCTGCCTACCGGACGCGGCGATCGGGAGGGCCGCCGAAGGACTATGCGCCATGGTTCCCCTTCTCGGAACGAGAATATCTCAATATATGAGAGTGAATTCTCAATCTTTGAACTTACGACGGTCACGGTACACGTCCGGACCCCGGATCCCGCAAGTAGTGCACGGTTCTCGCCGCCGGGCGGACCGACCGGTCGGGTGCATTCGGGCTGGTGAACCCGGCTGGATAGACTTCGGTCATGCGTCTAGGTCGAGTTGCCAGCCCCGACGGGGTCGCGTTCGTCGCCATCGAAGGCGAAACAGCCAAGGAAATCGCCGAACACCCGTTCGGTACCCCGACGTTCACCGGCCGCAGCTGGCCGCTGGCCGATATCCGTCTGCTCGCTCCGATCCTGGCCAGCAAGGTGATCTGCGTCGGCAAGAACTACGCGTCCCATGCTGCCGAGATGGGTGGTGAGGCGCCGGCCGAACCGGTGATCTTCATGAAGCCGAATACGTCCATCATCGGCCCCGGTATCCCGATCATCGTGCCGCCCAGCTCGTCCCGCGTCGACTACGAGGGTGAACTCGCCGTGGTCATCGGCCGACCCTGCAAAGACGTTCCCGCGGCCCGGGCCAAGGACGTCATCCTGGGCTATACCGTCGCCAACGATGTGACCGCCCGTGACCAGCAGGCCCAGGACGGTCAGTGGACCCGGGCCAAGGGCTACGACACCTTCTGCCCGCTGGGGCCGTGGATCGAAACCGAACTCGATCCCGCGGATCTCGAGATCACCACCGAACTCGACGGTGAAGTACGCCAACGTAGTACCACATCGCTACTGTTGCATGATATTCCGGATATCATCGAATGGGTCACCCGGGTGATGACCCTGCTCCCCGGTGACGTCATCCTCACCGGAACTCCCGAAGGTGTCGGCCCGATGAAAGACGGTCAAACGGTGTCGGTCACCGTCTCCGGTATCGGCACGCTGACCAATCCCGTTGCCGCAAAACGCTGAACGAAAGAGGGACATGACAAACGTACGGGTCCGTTTCTGCCCGTCACCCACCGGGACACCGCATGTCGGGCTCATCCGCACGGCGCTGTTCAACTGGGCCTATGCCCGCCATCAGGGCGGCACGTTCGTCTTCCGTATCGAAGACACCGATGCCGCACGGGATTCCGAAGAGTCCTATCAGGCGCTGCTGGACGCGTTGCGCTGGCTCGGACTCGATTGGGACGAAGGTCCGGAAATCGGCGGGCCCTATGCGCCCTACCGGCAGTCGCAGCGGCGCGAAATCCACCGCGATGTGGTGCAAAAACTCCTCGACGCCGGCGAGGCGTACGAATCTTTTTCCACGCCAGAAGAAGTCGAGGCGCGCCACCGGGCGGCCGGGCGTGACCCGAAACTCGGCTACGACAATTTCGACCGCGACCTCACGGCCGAGCGGATCGCCGAATACAAGGCCGCCGGCCGGGGCGCGGTGGTCCGGTTGCGCATGCCCGATACCGACCTCACCTGGCACGATCTGGTACGCGGAGAAACCACCTTCAAAGCGGGTTCGGTGCCGGATTACGCACTCACCCGCGGCACCGGCGATCCACTCTATACGCTGGTCAACCCGGTCGACGACGCCACCATGCGGATAACCCACGTCCTGCGCGGCGAAGACCTGCTCTCCTCCACGCCGCGCCAGCTCGCGCTCTATGCCGCGCTGCAGCGCATCGGGGTCGCCGATTCCACTCCCGAATTCGGTCATCTGCCGTTCGTGATGGGGCAGGGGAACAAGAAACTGTCCAAGCGCGACCCGGAGTCCGACCTCTTCCTCCACCGCGATCGGGGATTCATTCCCGAAGGGCTCCTCAATTACCTCGCGCTCCTCGGCTGGAGCATCGCCGACGACCACGATGTCTTCTCCATGAACGAGATGGTCGCGGCCTTCGATATATCGAAAGTGAATTCGAACCCGGCCCGCTTCGATCAGAAGAAGGCCGATGCGATCAATGCCGAGCACATCCGTTTGCTGGAGCCGGCCGATTTTGCCGGACGGTTGCGCACTTTTTTCACGGACCGCGGATATATCGGTGCCGGAATAGACGAGAAGGTTTTTGCCGCCGCCGCCGATCTGGTGCAGACGCGCATTGTCGTGCTCGATGACGCATGGGGCCTCTTGCGATTCCTTCTCGCGCCTTCCGACGAGTTCGGTATCGACCCCGCCGCGGGCAAGAAGAATTTGGGACCGGACGCCGTTCCGGTATTGGACGCCGCAATTTCCGCACTCGAACCGCTGACCGCCTGGACCGCTTCCGAGATCGAGGACGCGCTGAAAGTCGCGCTGATCGACGGAATGGAATTGAAACCGCGGAAGGCGTTCGCGCCGGTGCGGGTATCGGTCACCGGATCACATATCAGTCCGCCGCTGTACGAATCCATGGAACTGCTGGGCCGCGAGCTCACCATGCAGCGACTGCGCGCGGGCCGCGAATGGACACCGCCCGCCGACTGAGCGCCGGCGCGACGACGCCGTCCCCGGCCCCACCGGGGACGGCGTCCGTCCCGCCCCGGCCCGCGCCCTGTGGGCCGCGCCGCGGCACCGTTACACACCTGATGTGTCGGCGTGACCAGGCGATTTGTAGTTTCCCCGGAGCAGTTTGGTACTCTCTTTCTCGGCCGGAACGACGGTGCCACCGCAGCCAGCGGTGAAGCCGAAAGCCCAGGTCATTGGGGTATGGTGTAATTGGCAACACAGCTGATTCTGGTTCAGCCATTCTAGGTTCGAGTCCTGGTACCCCAGCGGAGATCGCTCTCAGCTTCATCGTCCAGATGCGGTGCGGAACGAATTATCCAGGCGATTTGGTCGCCGCCGCCCGGTCGGTTACGCTGATCGAGCTTCGGATCGAGAGATCCGCGATCCACTCCAGCCGGGAGTTGATCACAAGTCCTGGCCCCGTCGTCTAGCGGCCTAGGACGCCGCCCTCTCAAGGCGGTAGCGCGGGTTCAAATCCCGTCGGGGCTACTCACTGCGAGGCCCATGCTCATGGAGAGCATGGGCCTTTGCTGATTCACGGGCCGGACGAGCGCCGGGTGCTGCCGACCGGACAGCACCCGGGGTCGATCAGTCGTCCAGGGCGTTGGCGGTGGAGCCGGCCAGGGGCATGGCGGGCAGGCCCAGTTTGCGGTGGTCCCAGCTGCGGATGCGGTCGGGGACGATGCGGACCGCGACGCGCTTGTTCAGCATGCCTTCGACGTATTCGCGCATATCGTCGGTGTACGGGCCGGTGTAGCGCTCCCAGACGCTGACCCCGACGGCGAACAGTTTCTCCGGGTCGTCGATGATCTCGGCGTGGCCCTCGACGGAGACGCCGCGCAGGGTGTCGTAGGTTTTCCCGGCCTCGATCATGCAGGTGACCGTGGGGTTGCGGCGCAGGTTGACGGCCTTCTGGGATTTGCCCTTGGTCTCGAACCACAGTTCGGGTATCGCGCCGGGCCGCTCCGGATCGGCGATCAGCGCGTACCACATGGCGGTGAGGTGCGGTTTACCCTCCGCACCCAGGCTTGCCAGGGTGGCGACGCGACTGCGGGTGAGGAAATCGGTGATCTCGGTATCGGTCATCACGATCTGTGACCGTTGGTTCACTCCCATCAGGCCACCATAAGTGACGGCAGCTGCCCGCCGCTCAGAGTCGGCGGTGCAGCGCATCGGCGGCCGCGACCAGGTCCGCCGCCCAGCGAGCCCCCGGTCGGCGGCCCATTCGATCGATCGGGCCCGATACCGAGACCGCGGCGACGACCGCGCCCTGCTGATCGCGCACCGGCGCCGAAACGCTGGCCACCCCGGCCGCGCGCTCGCCGGCGCTCTGGGCCCAGCCGCGTTTGCGTACCTCGGCGAGCGTGCGTTCGGTGAACATGGCGTCACCGAGGACAGTGCGCTGCAGTTCGGGATCGGTCCAGGCGAGGAGTACTTTGGCCGCGGATCCCGCGGTCAGCGGGAGGCGGGAGCCGATCGGCACGGTGTCGCGCAGCCCGGCGGGGGGTTCGAGGGCGGCGACGCAGACCCGTTCGTTGCCCTCCCGGCAGTACAGCTGCACACTTTCGCCGGTGATCTCCCGCAGCCGGGGCAGGATCGAGCCCGCGGCCTCGAGTAGCGGGTCGGCGGCGCCGGCGGCGAGTTCGGCCAGGGCGGGGCCGGGGCGCCAGGAGCCGTTTCCGTCCCGGGCGAGCAGCCGGTGCGTTTCCAGGCCGACCGCGAGCCGGTGCGCGGTCGCGCGGGGCAGGCCGGTGCGCTCGCACAGCTCGTTGAGACCGCAGGGCCGCTCGGCGACCGCATACAACACTGCCACCGCTTTGTCCAGGACGCCGATACCGCTATGCTGTCTCATACAACGATATTAGCGTCCTGCATTCTGAGATGCCATTACGAACAGCCCAGGTGGCGTCCTGGAAGGGGTCGCATGATTCCAGCTAGCGCGTATCCGGTGCCGGGCAGGTCCGGGCCGGATGCCGAGCCCGAAAGGTGATCGCAACAATGCCACGTACGCTGGCCGAGAAGGTATGGGAACAGCACGTCGTCGCCCGCGGTGAGGGAGAGGGTGAGGCGCGCGAACCCGATCTCATCTACATCGATCTGCATCTGGTGCACGAGGTGACCAGCCCGCAGGCCTTCGACGGTCTCCGGGCCGCCGGTCGCCCGGTGCGCCGGCCCGATCTCACCATCGCGACCGAGGACCACAATGTCCCGACCATCGATATCGACAAACCCATCGCCGACCCGGTCTCGCGGACCCAGGTGGACACGCTGCGCCGTAACTGTGCGGAATTCGGCGTCCGGCTGCACTCGATGGGCGACCGGGAACAGGGCATCGTCCACGTCGTCGGACCACAGCTGGGGCTGACCCAGCCCGGCACCACCGTGGTCTGCGGGGACAGCCACACCTCCACCCACGGTGCCTTCGGCGCGCTGGCCATGGGAATCGGCACCAGCGAAGTCGAGCATGTGCTGGCCACGCAGACTCTTTCGCTGCGGCCGTTCAAGACAATGGCGATCACCGTCGACGGCGTACTGCCGCCGGGGGTCACCAGTAAAGACCTGATTCTCGCGGTGATCGCCGAAATCGGTACCGGCGGCGGCCAGGGCTATGTGCTCGAGTATCGCGGTGCGGCCATTCGCAATATGTCGATGGAAGCGCGGATGACCGTCTGCAATATGTCCATCGAAGCCGGTGCCCGGGCCGGAATGATCGCCCCGGACGAAACCACCTACGAGTTCTTGAAAGGCCGTCCGCACGCCCCGCAGGGCGCGGACTGGGATGCCGCGGTGGAGGCATGGGAGGCGCTGAAGACCGACGAGGACGCGGTTTTCGATCGGGAGGTGCACATCGACGCGAGCGCGCTCACCCCGTTCGTCACCTGGGGCACCAACCCGGGGCAGGGGCTGCCGCTGGGCGCGAATGTGCCCGATCCGGCGCAGATCGCCGATGAGACCGCGCGTGAGTCCGCGGAGAAGGCGCTGCGCTATATGGATTTGACCCCGGGTATGCCGCTGCGCGAGGTCTCGGTGGACACCGTGTTCGTCGGATCCTGCACCAACGGCCGGATCGAGGATCTGCGGGCCGTGGCGGAGGTGCTGCAGGGCCGCAAGGTGGCCGAGGGCGTGCGAATGCTGGTGGTACCGGGCTCGATGCGGGTGCGGGAACAGGCCGAGGCGGAGGGGCTGGGCGAGATCTTCACCGCGGCCGGGGCCGAATGGCGGCAGGCCGGATGCTCGATGTGCCTGGGGATGAACCCCGATCAGCTCGCCCCGGGCCAGCGCTGCGCGTCCACCTCGAACCGGAACTTCGAGGGCCGGCAGGGCAAAGGCGGGCGTACCCACCTGGTGTCGCCGCTGGTGGCCGCCGCGACCGCGGTCCGCGGCATGCTGTCGGCGCCCGCGGACCTCAACTGAGCCCGTCTTATATCGAAACCCACTGATAGCCGAAACAGGGAGAAATACGATGGAAGCCTTCACCGTGCACAAGGGGATCGGTGTTCCGCTGCGCCGGTCCAATGTCGACACCGACCAGATCATCCCGGCCGTCTATCTGAAGCGCGTCACTCGTACGGGATTCGAAGACGGCTTGTTCGCCGCCTGGCGCGGTGACGAGGACTTCATTCTGAACACCGAGCCGTACAAGCACGGCAGCGTCCTGGTGGCCGGACCGGATTTCGGGACCGGATCTTCCCGTGAGCACGCTGTCTGGGCGCTCATGGACTATGGCTTTCGGGTAGTTATCTCTTCACGTTTCGCCGACATCTTCCGTGGTAATGCGGGTAAGGGCGGTCTGCTGGCGGCACGAATGTCACAGAATGATGTCGAAATGCTCTGGAAGTTGCTCGAGGAACAGCCCGGACTGGAATTGGTTGTGGACCTCGCGGCGCGCACGGTGGCCGCAGGAACCATCGTGTTGCCGTTCGATATTGACGACTACACCAGGTGGCGCCTGTTGGAGGGTTTGGACGACATCGGCCTGACGCTGCGGCGTAGCGATGTGATCGCCGAGTTCGAAAAGACAAGGCCGGCTTGGAAACCAAAGACCCTGCCCGAACCTATTTCGCAGGCGTAATGTTCTCGGCCTCTTAGCGGCCCCCCAGATGTCGTGGTAGCTGTGCGTGTGCTAGACCACATGAATTTTGGCGTGGCACATAGACTCTTGCCCAATGTGGGTTTACCGTGGTACCTAGTCGGTCCGACGACGGGCCATTAGTCTGCGGAGGATTCAATGAACAAGGCGGAACTGATCGACGTTCTGACCGAAAAGTTGGGTACTGACAGGCGCACGGCCACCGCGGCAGTCGAGCATGTGGTCGACACCATCGTGCGCGCGGTACACAAAGGGCAGAGCGTCACCATCACCGGTTTCGGTGTGTTCGAACAGCGTAAGCGGGCAGCCCGGGTGGCGCGGAATCCGCGTACCGGGGAAACCGTCAAGGTGAAGCCCACTTCGGTGCCGGCGTTCCGGCCCGGCGCCCAGTTCAAGGCGGTTATCGCGGGTAAACAGAAGCTCGCGGCGACCGGTCCCGCGGTGAAACGCGGTGTCAATGCTCCTGTGGCGGCCAAGAAATCCACAGCGAAGAAGACAACGGCGAAGAAAACCACCGCCAAGAAGGCCGCGACGAAGGCGCCCGCCAAAACAACGGCACGGAAGACGGCCACCAAGGCGCCGGCCAAGAGCACCGCCGCCAAGAAGACGGCCACCAAGACCGCGGCCCGCAAGACGGCGGCGAAGAAGACGCCCGCCAAGGCCACGGCCACGGCCACCAAGAAGGCCACCGCCAAGAAGACCACCACGGCCGCCAAGTCCACGGCCAAGAAGTCGGCCACCGCGAAGCGGACCCCGGCCAAGAAGACGACAGCCAAAAGGGCTCGCTGACCCGCAGCCCAGGCGTGCCGGCGCCGCACTGATTCCAGCCGGGGTCCCACCGGATCCCGTATGCCCGGCCCGCCCATGCGGCTCCGCCGCACTGTTCGACTCCGCCGGAGCCCGGGTGCGTGCTCGCACCCGCGGACGGCACGAGACCCCGCGATCGGTTCTCGTCAGCGAGTCACCGGGTGTGATGACTCGGGGACTCGCAGATCCACACAACCGGAACGCCGGACGGACGAGCCCCCGGGCAACCCCCGGGGGCGTAGCCGTCTCTTGTGCCCGGCGCGTCCTATGCGGTGACCGCGGGCGCGGTATCGACCGCCAGCGATCGGTCGAGATGATCGGCGGCCACCAGCCGCTCACCCGAGAACGACAACACCCAGACCGACCCCTTACGGGTCCGCACGGGCGACAACCGCATCCCGTTCTGCGCCGCCCACCAGCGGACCAGGTCCGGAATGGTGTCGCCCTGACTGCACAGCACCCGGACACGCTGCGTCGAGACCAGCGACCGGATCCGGTCCCGGGCCTTGTCCGGATCGGCGGCATAGCCGATATCGCCCAGCAGCGGTTCGATCTCCACCTCGACGCCGAGTTCCTCGGCCAGCGGCGCCACCGTCTGCACACAGCGCAGCGGTTCGGCCGAATAGATGTCCTGCGCGCCGAACGCCAGTAGATTCGGGACCAGCGCCAGCGACTGCCGATAGCCGGCCGATTCCAGCGGGCGCTGTTCGTCGGAACCCTTGTAGCGGTCGCGTCGCCCGGCCTTGGCGTGGCGCACCAGCAGCACGGTATGTGTATCGGCGGGTAACCGGGTGAACGCCCGTACGATCTGGCGGTCCATCGGATACGACAGTTCCGACATCACCGTGTCCAGCGCACACCAGGTCAGTTCGTCGACCTCGCTGTTGGCGCTGAATTCCCCGTCGACGACCTCCGCGGCCCAATAGTCGACCCGTTTCATCTTGCGATGCCCGGTGATCGGATAGGTCACTTTGCCGAGATAGCGGCCCAGCCGGGGCCGCAATCCGGTTTCCTCCTCGGTCTCCCGGAACGCCGCCAGGACCGGCGACTCACCGGGATCGAGTTTGCCCTTGGGCAACGACCAGTCCTGGTATTTGGGGCGCCGGATGACCGCGATCTCGATACCGCCCGCGGAACCGGGTGCGTGCCGCCACAACACGGTGCCCGCCGCATGGATATTGGGTGCTGTCCGGGGATCCGGGTAGGTCGGTGGAGTATGTGTGCCGTTCACTGCTGATCCGGACGGCGTAGCCGCATGAGTGCCACCTGGTGATCGCGGACTTCGATACCGTCACCGTCGGCACCGGCCCGGCCGGGGCTGGATTTCCAGTTGCCGTCGGAGTCCAGGATCCAGCAGCGGGTCATCGGGTGCAGGGCGGATTCGAAGATCCCGTCGAGCCGCTCGCACAGCTTGGGATCCTTCACCTGGGCCATGACCTCCACCCGGCGGTCCAGATTGCGATGCATCATATCGGCGCTGCCGATCCAGAATTCGTTCTGTGCCCGGAAGTTGAGGATCCGGGAATGCTCGAGTACGCGGCCCAGAATGGAGCGCACCTCGATGTTCTCGCTCATTCCTGGGACCCCCGCCCGCAGGCCGCAGATACTGCGCACCACGATGCGTACCGGCACCCCCGCCTGGGAGGCGCGGTAGAGCGCGTCGATGATCTGCTCGTCGACCAGCGCATTGGCCTTCAACCGGATGCCGGCCTCGGCACCGGAGCCGGCAAGTTCTATCTCCCGTTCGATCCGGGCGATGATCCCGGCCCGGATACCGTTCGGGGCCACCAGCAGATTGCGGTAATCGGATTTACGGGAGTAGCCGGTGAGCGAATTGAACAGATCGGTGAGATCGGCACCAATTTCGGGTGCCGCGGTGAGCAATCCGACATCCTCGTACAGGCGGGCGGTCTTGGGGTTGTAGTTCCCGGTACCGATATGGCAGTAGCGGCGGATGGTGGAACCCTCGCGGCGCACCACCAGGCAGGTTTTGCAGTGGGTCTTCAGCCCGACCAGACCGTAGACCACGTGCACGCCCGCCTGTTCCAGCGTGCGCGCCCATTTGATGTTGGCCTGCTCGTCGAACCGGGCCTTGATCTCCACCAGCGCCACCACCTGTTTGCCCGCCTCGGCGGCATCGATGAGGGCGTTCACGATCGGGGAGTCGCCGGAGGTCCGGTACAGGGTCTGTTTGATCGCCAGCACCTGCGGATCGGCGGCGGCCTGTTCGATGAAACGCTGCACACTCGTGGAGAACGAATCGTAGGGGTGGTGCACCAGCACATCGCCCTCGCGCAGCGCCTGGAACACATTGCGCGGTGTTTCCCGTTCGCCGAACGCGGGCGGCGTCGCGGGCACATAGGGGGCGTCCTTGAGGTTCGGGCGGTCCACCCCGTACACCTGCCACAGGCAGGACAGATCCAGCAGTCCGGGGACCTGGATGACATCGGCGGGATCGACCTCGAGCTCGCGCAGCAGCAGATCGAGCATGTGCTCGGTCATATCGTCGGAGACCTCGAGCCGGACCGGGGACCCGAAGCGGCGGCGCGCGAGTTCCCGCTCCAGCGCCTGCAGCAGGTCCTCGTCGCGGTCCTCGTCGACTTCGAAATCGGCGTTGCGGGTGATCCGGAACGAATGGTGCTCCACCACGGTCATACCGGGGAACAATTGATCCAGATGGGCCGCGATGAGCGCTTCCATCGGGAGGAAGGCGGCGATGCCGCCGCCGCTGGGTCCCGGCCGGCGAACCCGGACGAAACGGTCCACATTGTCGGGGACCTTCACCCGGGCGAAATGCTCGCCGCCGGTGCTCTCGTCCTGGACGGTCACCGCGAGATTGAGGCTCAGGCCGCTGATGTAGGGGAAGGGGTGGGCCGGGTCGACGGCCAGCGGGGTCAGTACGGGGAAGACCTGTTCCTGGAAATAGGCCGACAGTCGTACCCGTTCGGCGTCGTCGAGATCGGCCCAGTCGATAATCGCGATGCCCTCTTCGGTGAGCGCGGGCAGTACTTCGGTGAGGAAGACCTCGGCGTGCCGGACCGCGAGATCCTGACTTCGCACGGCGATGAGAGCCAGTTGTTCGTTCGGCGTGCGGCCGTCGGCGGACCGGACCGAAAGCCCCGTTTCGGCGCGGCGTTTGAGACCGGCGACGCGGACCATATAGAACTCGTCGAGGTTCGAGGCGAAGATCGCCAGGAATTTCGCGCGTTCCAGCAACGGCAGCGAACTGTCCTCGGCCAGCGCCAGGACTCGGGCGTTGAAATCCAGCCAGCCCAACTCCCGGTTCAGGTAGCGATCGGCCGGCAAACGGGGTGCGTTCCCGACGGCGGGGATCTGGGTGGCGGCCGGAGGCGGGGTCGGGAGCACCTGTTGCTGCTTGATGGTTTCCGTATCGCTCACACCTACGATCATTCCCTACGAACAGGCGACCATGCATATGGCGTAGATGACTGTTATCTCGAGTTCACGCGGTGGCGGCTGCCCGTTGGTGCGGTCGAGTGGCTCCCGGCCACCGGCCGCGTGGTTCGGAGCGAAGGCGGAGTTACGCCTGACACACCTGGGTGACCGCTTCCCGGACGGGAGCCGGCCAGCCGAGTTCGGCGAGCAGCGCGGCGGTATCGGGGCCCGTCCCCAGTGCCCGCACCGCCGCCAGATCGTCGGCGGTATCGACATCGTGGCGCAGGCCGGGCCAGTCCCCGTGCAGCCGGACCGCGCCGTCGTCCCGGTGGTGGCGCGCCGAATCCCGCCCGAACCTGGGCCGCAGCGCGGTACCGGCCGGAGCCAGCAGCGCCGCGGTACCGGTGCCCGCGTGGTCGGCCACGAATGCGCGGAAGCCGCGGGCGGTCGCCAGGACCGCGGACAATTCCGGCGTGCGCAGGGCCGGCAGGTCGGCCTGCAGGGCCAGCACGGGCACGTCGCCGTGCCGGGCGCGCAGCGCGGCCGCCGCGGTGGACAGGGCGGTGTTGAGAGGATCGGAGTCGGTGGCGGCGCTGCGGGGTTCGGGATGGACGGTCGCACCGAGCGCGCGGGTCGCGCGGGAGACCACGGGATCGGGGGTGACCACGGTGATCGAGGCGATCTCCGGGGCCGCCGCGGCCGCACGCACGGTATCGGTCAGCATGGCCAGGACCAGGCGGGACCGCTGAGCCGGGGCCAGGACCCCGGCCAGCCGGCTCTTGGCGCTGTCCAGGGTTTTCACCGCGATGACGGCGTGCACGGTGTGCGGGCACATGGCCCCATCCTGTCATGGCATATTGGGCTGATGACGAGGGCGGCGGTACTGGGTGCGGGATCGTGGGGCACGGCATTCGGGAAGGTGTTGGCCGAGGCGGGAACCGAGGTGACCATCTGGGCCCGCCGGCCCGAAGTCGCCGAGGCGCTTGCCACCGACCACCGCAACCCCTATTACCTGCCGGGAGTGCAGTTGCCGCCCGTCGCGGCGACCGACGACTACGCGCGGGCACTCGACGACGCCGAAATCGTGGTCCTCGCGGTGCCGTCGCAATCCCTGCGCGCGAATCTGAAGGTCTGGGCACCGGCCATCGGCCCCGACGCCACGCTGCTGAGTCTGGCCAAAGGAATCGAGAACGGCACTCTACTGCGGATGAGCGAGGTGATCGCCGAGGTCAGCGGTGCCGCGCCGGACCGGATCGCGGTGCTGTCCGGGCCCAACCTGGCCAAGGAGATCGCCGCCGGGCAGCCGGCGGCCACGGTGATCGGCTGTGCCGATGCCGAACGAGCGGCCGCGGTGCAGCGCGCCTGCGTGACCGGTTACTTCCGGCCCTACACCAACACCGATGTGATCGGCTGCGAACTCGGCGGTGCCTGCAAGAATGTCATCGCTCTGGCCTGCGGGATCGCCTCGGGCATGGGTTTCGGCGACAACTCCCTCGCCGGGCTGATGACCCGGGGGCTGGCCGAGATCATCCGGCTCGGTGTGGCACTGGGCGCCGAACCGGTAACCCTGGCCGGGCTGGCCGGAGTCGGGGACCTCATCGCGACCTGTACCTCGCCGCTGTCCCGGAACCGCTCGTTCGGGCAGGTTCTCGGCAGCGGCGGGTCCATGCAGGCCGCGCAGGAGGCGACGCACGGCCAGGTCGCCGAAGGGGTGAAATCGTGCACATCGGTGCGCGCACTGGCCGCGGCGAAGAATGTGGAGATGCCACTCACCGAGGCTGTGCACCAGGTGTGCCACGAAGGACTGGCGGTGCAGACGGCATTGGAGAAGCTGCTGGGCAGGCAGATAAAACCCGAATAGCCACACCGGTGGTGCGGCACGGTTGGGGGAGGCCCCGGCAGGGTACGGTTCGGTCATGAACCGGATCAGGGTGGCCGTAGTCTTCGGCGGACGCAGCAACGAGCACACGGTGTCGTGTGTGTCGGCCGGTGCTGTGCTGCGGAACCTCGATCCGGCACGTTTCGACGCGGTGCCGATCGGGATCACCCCGGAGGGCACCTGGGTGCTGGCCGGCGGTGACGCCGCCGAACTCGGCCGGCACGACCGGACCCTGCCCTCGGTCACCGGCGGCGGCCGGGAACTGATGCTGGCCGCGGACCCGAGCCGGGCCGGGACACTGGTCGCGCTGGACGATCCGCACACCGTGCTCGAAGCCATCGATGTGGTGTTCCCGGTACTGCACGGCGCGTTCGGCGAGGACGGCACCGTGCAGGGCATGCTCGAAATGGCCGGTATCCCCTACGTGGGACCCGGGGTGCTGGCGAGTGCGGCCGGTATGGACAAGGAGTTCACCAAGAAACTGCTCGCCGCCGATGGCCTGCCGGTCGGTGTGCAGGTGGTGTTGCGACCGGGCACCGCCACCGTCACCCCCGCGGAGCGGCAGCGGCTGGGATTGCCGGTGTTCGTGAAACCCGCGCGCGGCGGTTCCTCGATCGGGATCACCAAGGTCACCGAGTGGGCCGATCTCGATGCCGCGATCGCCGCCGCGCGCGCCCACGACCCGAAGGTGATCGTGGAAGCGGGCGTCGTGGGCCGCGAGGTCGAATGCGGGGTGCTGGAATTTCCGGACGGCCGGGTGGAAGCCAGTGTGCTCGCCGAGATCAAGATGCCCGAGGATCTTGCCGATGCCGACGCCGGGGAGAAACCCGGTCCCGCCTTCTACGATTTCGACACCAAATATCTGGATGACGTCTGTGAATTCGACGTTCCGGCCAAACTCGACGACGAGGTGTCCGACCAGGTCCGCGAGATCGCGGTGCGCGCCTTCCGTGCGCTGGACTGCCAGGGCTTGGCCCGCGTCGACTTCTTCGTCACCGAGGACGGCCCGGTGATCAACGAGATCAACACCATGCCCGGGTTCACGCCGATCTCGATGTATCCGCGGATGTGGGACGAGACCGGGGTCGGTTACGGAAAATTGCTGACCACACTCGTGGAAACGGCCCTCGCCCGCGGTACCGGGCTGCGCTGACCACGCTCAGTTCGGCAGTTCGCCCGGGTCGATCGGGTGGGCCGGCAGTTGCGCGGTGACGGTATCCGATACCGCCTGCAGGGGTGTCGGGCCGGACCCGTCGGGAACTGTGAGGGCGAGATAGGTTTCGCGGTCCACCGCGAACCAGGTGGCCGTGGCGGCCGCGTCGTCGCGGATTTCGAACCACTGTACGTCGTTGACCACCTGTAACGGGGACGCCCGGTTGAACTCCAGGGGGCGGTCGAGTCCGCAGCGCAGCACGATCGGTTCGCCGCCGTCGGGCAGCTGCCAGGCCGTCGTCGCCGGCGGCACCGGTTCGACGAGGGTGGCGCGGGTGTACTCGCCGAGGTCGGCGGGCAGTGCGGGCAGCAGGGTGGCGCAGGCGGGACCGTCGGCCGCGGGCGCCGGAACCGGACCCAGCGCCAGCGGTTCGCGTTCGACCGGCGTGCGCGCGGCGATGAACGCCGCCACCACCACACCGATCAGCAGGGCGATCGGCAGCGCGACCGCGGTCGCGATGAGCGCGGGCGAATACCCGGTGCGCTCGCCGCCGTTGTCCGGGGTATCGGTGTCCTCGTCCGGCGATGTCCCCGGCATCCTCGGCGATCCTTTCGTCAGCGCGTACGCGGTGGGCGGGGCGCATGCCGGGGGTCCCGGCCGCCGCGCCTGGTCACCGGGCACAGGGTACCGTCGTGCGGGGAGCGCCGGAGTATCGGCCGGGCGCGCGGGATCGGGGATCCGCGGTGTCCGGGGTACGGCAGGCGGTGTTCCGCCGGTGGACACACGGCCCCGTTGTCGGGCCGGCGAGGCGGCGGCCGACGCCGCCGGTGGCAGCAGCGAGTGAGGAAGGGCCCACGATCAGTACAGGACCGACGGTGCGCGAGGTGGGCGAATTCGCCCTCATCGCCCGGATCAACGCGGGCCGGGAACAGGGGCCCGCCGTGCAGCTGGGCCCCGGTGACGACGCGGCGGTGCTGGCGGCGGCGCGCGGGCGCTATGTGGTGAGCACGGATATGTTGATCGAGGACCGGCATTTCCGGCTGGACTGGTCGACGGCCGAGGACATAGGCCGTAAGGCGATCGCCCAGAACGCCGCCGATATCTATGCGATGGGCGCCGAACCCGTCGGCTACGTGGTGGGCCTCGGGGTACCGGAACGGACCCCGGTGGATTTCGTGACCGGACTCGCGGACGGGTTCTGGGCGGAGGCGGCACGGGCGGGGGGCTCGATCGCCGGTGGGGATATCGTGCGCAGCCCGCAGGTGGTGATTTCGGTGACGGCCTTCGGTGACCCGTTGGGCGAAGAACCGGTGACCCGATCCGGTGCGCGGCCCGGCGGGCTCCTCGCGATCGCCGGACGGCCGGGCTGGTCGGCGGCCGGTTACGCCCTACTCGCGGGCGGGCACTCACCGGAGTCCGGTGCGGGCGCGGCCACGGCTGTCGCCGCGCACCGTGCCCCGCGACCCGCCTACGACCTCGTCCGTGCCGCCGTGACCGGCGCACACCCGCCGGTGGCGCTCACCGATATCTCCGACGGGCTGCTCGCCGATATCGGGCACCTGGCCGAATCCTCGGGAGTCGCGATCGATGTGCGTTCGGCGGCATTCCGCGATACCGAGCTCGCGGAATGCGCCGGTTTACTGGAAGCCGATGCGCGGCAATGGATTCTGACCGGAGGCGAGGATCATGTGTTCGCCGGGGTTTGGCCGGCCGGTTCACCGCCGCCCCCCGGATGGACCGTCATCGGCGATATCGAGGCCGGTCACGGGGTGACCGTGGACGGTGCGCGCTACCGCGGCCGGCAGGGCTGGGAAGCGTTCTCCGGGACGGACTCGGCGAATGTCGGCCACTCACGATAGGTTGTGCGGTCATGAGCACGAAACCACTCGTGGAAATCATCGATCCGGGCTGGGCGAAGGCACTGGATCCGGTCGCCGACCGTATTGCGGAGATGGGCGAATTCCTGCGTGCCGAGAACGCCGCGGGCCGCGGGTATCTCCCCGCCGGAGAGAATGTGCTGCGTGCTTTCCAGGAGCCGTTCGAAAATGTCCGGGTGCTGATCGTCGGCCAGGACCCCTACCCGACTCCGGGCCACCCGATGGGACTGAGCTTCTCGGTGGCGCCCGATGTTTCGCCGGTACCCCGCAGCCTGGCCAACATCTTCGCCGAATACACCAAGGACCTGGGCCATCCGACGCCGAGTTGCGGCGACCTGAGCCCCTGGTCACGCCAGGGTGTGCTGATGCTGAACCGGGTTCTGACGGTGACTCCCGGCAAACCGGCCTCTCACCGCGGCAAAGGCTGGGAGAAGGTCACCGAGCAGGCGATCAGCGCGCTGGTGGCGCGCGACGAACCGCTGGTGGCCGTGCTGTGGGGGCGGGACGCTGCCTCGCTGAAGCCGGCGCTGGCCGCCGCGGAAGTGCCCAGTATCGAATCCGCGCACCCGTCACCGCTGTCGGCGTCGCGTGGGTTTTTCGGCTCGCGTCCGTTCTCCCGGGTCAACGAACTGCTGGACGAACTCGGCGCCGAGCCGGTGGACTGGCGCCTGCCCTGAGCGGGCGTCGAACGAGAAACAAGATTGAGGAGCACACCATGAAACTGCGCGGCATCACTGCCTCGCTCGCGTTGGGCGCCGCCCTGACGGGGGCGGCCGGAGCGACGGCCGGAGCGGCCCCGCTGACTCTGGAACCGATGAGTCCGGCGACCGAGCCCGCGGCCCCGATCGCCGAGGATTTCACCTCGACCGGCTCGTCCACGATCTCGGCCTCGGTGAACGCCAAGGGCGCCTGCCTCTTCCAGCGGACCCTGAGCGCCATGGACCTGGACTGCTGATTCGTCCGTTCGTACGGCGTAACGCCCGCTTATTTGCGATGCTGAAAATCGTGAGTAATGCGAACAATCTGCTCGATCCCGTCCGGCTGCGGTTACGCGGCGGGGGCGGGATCGAGCTAGTTGCGGACCAGTACGGCCCGTCGGACGGCCCGGCCGTGCTCTTCCTGCACGGCGGCGGTCAGACCCGGCATTCCTGGAAACAAACCGGGGCGCAGCTCGGCGCGGCGGGGATCCGGGCGGTGACGCTGGACGCGCGCGGCCACGGTGACAGCCAATGGGCACTCGATCGTGACTACCGCTACGAGGCCATGGTCGGGGATGTACTCGCGGTTCTGGAACAACTGGGCGGTGGACCCGTGGCGGTGGTCGGCGCCAGTATGGGCGGGATCACCGGGCTGCTGGCCACGGCGGCCCCGGGCGGCGACGCGATCGGCGCGTTGGTCCTGGTGGATATCGTCACCCGGCCCGAGCCCGAAGGCGTCAATCGCGTGCTCACCTTCCTGAGCAGGAACCCCGACGGATTCGCCACCCTCGACGAGGCCGCAGATGCCGTGGCCGACTATCTTCCACACCGGCCCCGGCCCAAATCCACTGCGGGACTACTGCGTAACCTGCGTAAACGCGACGGCCGCTGGTACTGGCACTGGGATCCGGGCATTCTCGGCGACAAAGCCGCCGACCCCGACGAGATGGCCCGCACACTCGAGGGCGCGGCACGGGCACTCGATATTCCGGTGCTGCTGGTGCGGGGATTGCAATCGGATGTGGTGAGCGCCGCGGGCGCCGCGGAATTCCTGGAGCTGGTGCCACACGCCGAGCTGGTCGAGATCGGCAATGCCGCCCATACCGCCGCCGGCGACGACAACGACGCGTTCACCGAGGCGGTCGCGACATTCGTCACACGGTCTCGCTGACCGGGACCGGCCGCGGGCGGCGCGACGCGGTCCCGCGCCGCCGGGCCGGGGACGGTCAGCTCAGCCCGGAATAGTCCGGGGCGCGCTTGGCGAGGAACGCGTCCACACCTTCGCGGCCGGTCGGACTGCCCGCGGCCGCTCCTATCGCATCGCGTTCGGCGTCCAGCTGCTCGCCGAGGGTCGCGGTGGCCGACCGGCCGAGCAGTGTCCGGATCGAGGCGTAGCTCGCGCGCGGTCCGCGCGCCAGGGTGCGAGCCAGTTCGCGGGCGTCGTCGCGGACCGCCTCGTCGCTGTCGGCGATACGCGCCAGAATCCCGAGGCGCTGGGCCTCCGCAGCGTCGAGTACGGCGTCGGTCAGCAGGATCTCGCGGGCTTTGGCCGCACCTACCAGCCGGGGCAGCGTCCACGACATACCGCCGTCGGGGCTCAATCCGACCCCCGGATACGCGGGACGAATCCGGGTGCCCGGGCCACCGATCGCGATATCGGCCGCACAGACCAGGCTCATTCCGGCGCCCGCCGCCCAGCCGTGCACCGCGGCGACGACCGGAACCGGGGCGCTGTCCAGCGCCCGGACGAAAACGTGCAGGGTGTCGGCGAGCTGGTACAGGTGTGCGGAACGGTCCTGCGCCGCCGCGAAATCGCGCACATCACCACCGGCGCAGAAGTTCGGCCCCGCACCGACGAGTAGCACCGCGCCCACATCGGATCCGGATTCGTTCAGGGCGGTGGTTCCCGCGGTGACTCCGGCGAAATCCAGGGAGGTGCCCTTGGCCGCAGTGGACAGGGTGATCTCCAGGACGCCGTCCTCGATGCGGACGTACTCGGCTTCGGTGCTCATGGCCGCGACACTACCGAGCGGGCGGACCGGACGATATCGCTACCTACGTACCATCCGGATCTCGGTGGCCATGGCGAAGCGTTCGGCCCGGGCGGTGCCGTCCGGCACGAATCCGTATTTGGTGTAGAAAGCGCGGGCCCGCGGATTGCGTTCGAAAACCCACAGCGAACACGATCGGTCCGGTTCGAGCACCGCGCGGATCAACGCGTGCGCGAGCCCGGTGCCATACCACCGGGCGCGGACGTACATGGCCTGCAGTTCGCGTTCGGCGACCGCGGGTTCGTCGCGGGGCGGGCCGTACTGGGTGAATCCGGCGATCTCGGTGCCCGCCTCGGCGACCAGGAGCTGCCCGGAATGGTTCCGGGCGATCCGCTCCAAGTTCGCGGCGCGGCGATCGACATCGAAGGCGTCCAGGACGTGGTCGGGGACAAGACCTCGGTAGGCCTCACGCCAGCAGGCGATATTGCACTCCGCCAAGGCCCGGGCGTGTGCGGGCTCGACGGGCACGAGGTTCCAGGGCCCGGGCGCGGCATCCGGGGCCTTGCCGGTCGGATGCTCGGTCGTCTGGTGCTCCTCGGATCGGATACCGATACGACCTCGCCCCGGTCCTACACGGAGCCGGGACGAGGTCGTCGACAGAACTGAGGGTTGCGGGTGAAACCGGGTTGCCCGGTGCTCAGCCGCGGACCACCTTGCCCGCCTTCAGGCAGGAGGTGCATACGTTCATCCGGCGGGTGTTACCCGGGGCGACCTGCGCCCGCACGGTCTGGATATTCGGGTTCCAGCGACGGTTGGTGCGCCGGTGCGAATGCGAGACCGATTTACCGAAGCCGGGGCCTTTGGCGCAGACGTCGCAGACGGCAGCCATAGTCGCGAACTCCTTCATGTCATCATGGGGGACCTGCCACCGGTACAGCGGTCGATCCTGATCAATGTCGTCATGCCCGCCGACGAGCATCGGCGGATTCGATGACCATCGGACAGCGCCGACCGATAACGGCCGCGCCAGGCAACCCCGCAAGGGTAGCCCGACCCGCTGCGATCCACCAAACCGGGGTTGATCCATCAATCCGGAGCTTACCCGGCGAACCCACGCGCGGCGCCTTATACGCGGCCCGTCCCGGGTCGCGGTGTCGGGAGCGGCCGCTAACCTGGCGTTCGACTTATGCGACGACGAGGAACGAGGTGACGGTGCCCGAAACCCGGCAGGTGCGCGGCGAGGGTTCGCCGGCCACCGGATCCGCGGATGGCGGGCTGGGCGGGGCCGAACTTCTGGCCTGGGGCCATCTCAGTGTGGCCGCGCTCGAACAGCGGCGCGCGGAGATCGATGCGCTCAATGTCTTTCCGGTACCGGATTCCGATACCGGGACCAACCTCCTGGCGACCATGCGCGCCGCCGTCGCGGAAGCGCAGCGCCTGCCGTCGGGCACCGACGGGGAGCGGGGCCGGTCGGCCGCTCATCCGGTGGCCGCGGCACTGGCCCGGGGCGCGACCGCCGGGGCCCGGGGTAACTCCGGCATCATCGTGTCCCAGGTACTGCGGGGTATCGCGGACGCGACGGTGGACACCGGGTTGACCGAACAGACCTATCGGGCCGCATTGGCGCGGGCGGCCGCACTGGTCCGGGGGAGCCTGAGCGATCCGGTGGAGGGCACCATTCTCACGGTTCTCGACCGGGCGGGGGCCGCGGCGCACCGCTGCACCGAGCCCGGGCTGGCGGCGGTGGTGCGGGCCGGCGCCGACGCGGCGGCGCGGGCGCTGGCGGACACCCGCGACCAGTTGGCGGTGCTGCGCGACGCCGGGGTGGTGGACGCCGGTGCGCGCGGGTTGCTGGTACTGCTGGACGGGCTGGTCACCGTGGTGACCGGCGAAACCCCCGTGCGGGCCGAGTATCGGGCCGCCGAGCTCCGCATGCCGTCGGCCCGGCCCGAATCGGCGCAGCGCTACGAGGTGATGTACCGGATCGACGGGGCTCGCGCCGATCTCGCCGCCGAACTGCGTTCCCGGCTCGCCGCCCTGGGGGATTCGGTGGTGGTGGCCGCCGACGGCGCCGGCGGCTGGTCGGCACATGTGCACTGCGCGGACGCGGGTGCGGCGGTGGAGGCCGGGCTCGCCGTGGGCCGCCCGGTCGCAATCCGGATCGAGCACCTGATCGAGGACTCCGAACACGGGGACGGCGGGACCGCCGGGCACGGCGGCCCGCGCGCCGATGGCGCCGTGGTCACAGAGGTGCGCGAAGCTGCGAACAGCAGGCAGGTGCACGACCGGGCCGCCCGGCGGATCAGCGGACGCCTCGGTGAACCCGCCGATCGGGGAGTACTGGCCGTCGCGTCCGGTGCCGGCGCCGCGGCACTCTTCGAGGCGGGGGGTGCGGTGGTGCTGAACGCCGAGCAGACGCTGGAATCGGCGGTACTGCTCGCCGCCATCCGGCAGCTCCCGCATCGGGAAGTGCTGGTACTTCCCAATGGTGCGCTACCGGCCCACGAGCTGGTGGCGGTCGGCGCGGCGGCGCGCGATGCGCACCGGGACGTGCTGCTGCTGCCGAGCGCCAGCCTGGTGCAGGGCCTCGCGGCCCTGGCGGTGCACGATCGTGCCCGGATCGCCGTGGACGATGCCTTCACCATGTCCGAGGCGGCCGCGAGCACCCGCTGGGGTGCGTTGCGCCGCGCCCGCGGACGGGCGCTCACCATGGTCGGGACGTGCGCGCCCGGCGACGGGCTCGGCCTGGTGGGCCACGATGTGGTGGTGATCGACCGGGATACCCGGGCCGCGGGACAGACCCTGCTGGACCGGATGCTCGGGCTGGGCGGCGAACTGGTGACCCTGCTGGTCGGTGCGGACGCGCCGGACGGGCTCGCCGGCGACCTCGCGGGGCATATCGGTGCTGAATTCCCCGGTGTGGAGGTCACGGTGTATGCCGGAGGCCAGCAGGGCGATCTGATACAGATCGGTGTGGAATGAGTATCCGCCGGACCCGCCGCCGCGGGCCGTGGGGACAGGAGTAGCGCGATGGCGACACTGAGCGACCGGCTCGACCATCTGCTCGGCGCGAAGGCCGCCGCAACGCTGGCGGACGCGTTCGATATGGACACCGTGGAAGATCTGCTGCGTCACTACCCACTGCGCTACGCCACCCAGGGGCAGCCGCTCACCGAGGAGGCGCCGGAGGACGGGGCGCACATCACCGTGATCGGCCGGGTCACCAAGGCGGATCTGCGGCCGATGCGGCAGCGGCGCGGGTCGCTGCTGAAGGTGGTGCTCGATACCGGCGGCGGGCGCGGCGTGGATGTCACGTTCTTCAACGGTGACAAGGTGAAATACGCTGTCCGCCCGGGTGTCCGGGCGATGATGTCGGGCACGGTCAACTACTGGCGGCCCGGTCAGTGGAATCTCAGCCATCCGGGATATCTGATCCTGCCGGAGGCCGATGACGAGGCGTCGACCCTGACCACCGTGCGCGGCGGGGGTGACCTGCGCGGGATCGCGCAGAGTGCGAAGGGCGCGGGCGGGGTGGACATGTCCTTCTTCGATCGTGAGTTCATCCCGGTCTATCCGGCGACGGCGAAGGTGCAGAGCTGGGAGATTTTGGCCTGTGTCCGGCAGGTTCTCGACCAGCTCGACCCGCTCGCCGATCCGTTGCCCGCCGAGGTGCGCGACGAACGGGAACTGATGCCGGTGGGCGATGCGCTGCGCCTGATCCACCTGCCCGAAAGCACCTCCGATATCGAACGCGCCCGGGAACGGCTGCGTTTCGACGAGGCACTGGCACTGCAACTGGTCCTCGCCGAACGGCGGCACGAGGTGGCGGGCCGCACCGCCCGGGCCTGTCCGCTGCGCGGGGACGGAATCGTCGCCGCCTTCGAGGAGCGGTTGCCGTTCGAACTCACCGAGGGACAGCGCGGGGTCATCGGCGAGATCTCGGCGGATCTGTCCCGGGAGCAACCAATGCACCGGTTGCTGCAGGGCGAGGTGGGCTCGGGTAAGACCATCGTCGCGCTGCACGCCATGCTGCAGGTGATCGATGCGGGTCAGCAGTGCGCGCTGCTCGCGCCCACCGAGGTGCTCGCGGCCCAGCACTATCGGTCGCTGTGCGCGATGCTGGGCGATCTCGGGCAGGCGGGGGAGCTGGGCGCGGCCGATACCGCCACCCGGGTGACGCTGGTGACCGGTTCCATGCCGGCCGCGACGAAACGAGCCGCCCTCCTCGCCGCGGTGACCGGGGACGCGGGCATCGTGATCGGTACCCACGCCTTGATCCAGGACGCGGTCGAATTCTTCGATCTGGGCCTGGTGGTGGTGGACGAACAGCACCGGTTCGGGGTGGAGCAGCGCGACGCGCTGCGGGCCAAGGCGAAATCGGGTTTCTCCCCGCATCTGCTGGTGATGACCGCGACCCCGATTCCGCGCACCATCGCCATGACCACCCTGGGCGACCTGGAGACCTCCACGCTCACTCAGCTGCCCCGCGGGCGTTCGCCGATCCAGTCGAAGGTGGTACCGCGCCGGATGCATCCCAACTGGGTGGACCGGGCCTGGGAGCGGATCACCGAGGAGGTCGGCGCGGGCCGGCAGGCCTATGTCGTGTGCTCGCGGATCGGTGACGACGAGGACGGTTCCGGGGCGCGGGGCAAGAAAGCCCCGGAGAAGGAGGCCCCGTCCACCCAGGCCGTGGTGGACGTCTTCGACCGCCTGCGCACCGGACCGCTCGCGCGACTGCGGATCGGGCTGCTGCACGGACGGCTGCCGACGGATGAGAAAGACCAGGTGATGCGCGACTTCAATGCCGGCGATATCGACGTGCTGGTCTGTACGACGGTGGTCGAGGTGGGCGTGGACGTGCCGAACGCGACCGTGATGGTGATCGTGGACGCCGACCGGTTCGGCGTGAGCCAGCTGCATCAGCTCCGCGGCCGGATCGGGCGCGGAGCGCATCCCGGGTTGTGCCTGCTGATCACCGATGCCGCGCCCGGAGGTCCGGCGATGGCCAGGCTGGAGGCCGTCGCTGCCACCACCGACGGATTCGAACTCTCGGTCCTCGATCTGCGGCAGCGGCGCGAGGGCGATGTGCTCGGTGCGGCGCAGTCGGGAACCACCCGGTCGTTGCGCCTGCTATCGCTGCTCGACGATCTCGAGGTCATCACCGCCGCCCAGGAATTGGCCCGCGCTGTGGTGGAGCAGGATCCCGGGCTGACCCGGCATCCCGGGCTGGCGGCGATGATGCACGCCGCCGTCGATTCCGAACGCCTGGAGTACCTGGCCAAATCGTGATCGGGATGCACGGGAACCGTGCCGGGACCCTCGGCGTCAAACCTGGCAACGGAATCGCCGAGGGGAGAGGTTGGCGTCATGGAGGAAAGACAGGGGTGCCGGGCGGTACGGCGGGGTCCGTCCGCGCCGTCCCGGATCAGGCCGGTGCTGCGGGTGGCGCAGGCCTGCCCGCACTGTGTGGTCCGGCGGACGAAGCGCCGGGAACCCGGGACAGGGGAGCTGGAGGGCTGAACGGCCCGGGCCGCGCGCGAGGCGGCCCGGGCCGGGAATTCAGCGGACGTCGCGGGCGGCGGCCACCATATTGCGCAGAGATGCCTCCACCTCGGCCGGGCCGCGGGTCTTCAGGCCACAATCGGGATTGACCCAGAGACGTTCGGCCGGAACCGCTGCCAGGGCGGCGCGCAGGGACGCGGTGATCTCCTCGACGCCGGGCACCCGGGGCGAGTGGATATCGTAGACGCCCGGTCCCACCCCGGCGGTGAAGCCCGAGGCGGTCAGATCGTCCAGTACCTCCATTCGCGAGCGGGCGGCCTCGATGGACGTGACATCGGCGTCCAGCCCGGCAATGGCGTCGATCACCTCGCCGAACTCCGAATAGCACAGATGGGTGTGGATCTGGACGGAGTCGGCCACCCCGGAGGTCGCCAGCCGGAACGCGTGCACCGACCAGTCCAGGTACGCCTGTTGATCGGCTTCGCGCAGCGGGAGCAGTTCCCGCAGCGCGGGCTCGTCGACCTGGACGATCCGGATACCGGCGTTCTGCAGATCCACCATCTCGTCCCGGATCGCCAGGGCCACCTGCCGGGCCGAATCCGGCAGCGGCTGGTCGTCACGGACGAAGGACCAGGCCAGGATGGTGACCGGGCCGGTAAGCATGCCCTTGACCGGTTTGTCGGTGAGCGACTGCGCGTAGGTGATCCAGTCCACCGTCATCGCGGCCGGGCGGAAGACGTCACCGAACAGGATGGGCGGGCGCACGCATCGGGTGCCGTAGGACTGCACCCAGCCCAGATCGGTCGCCGCGAATCCGTCCAGCTGTTCGGCGAAGTACTGCACCATATCGTTGCGTTCCGGTTCGCCGTGCACGAGGACATCGAGCCCGAGTTTCTCCTGCAGCGCGATGACCTCGCCGATCTCCGCCCGCATCCGCCGCACGTACTCGGCCCGGTCGATCTCTCCGGACCGCAGCGCCGCCCGGGCCAGCCGGATGGCCGAGGTCTGCGGGTAGGAGCCGATGGTGGTGGTCGGCAGCGACGGCAGGTGCAGGCGCTCCCGCTGGAGGGTCCGGCGCTGTTCGGCCGGAGCCCGCCGCGCGGCGTCCGGGCCCAGGGCGGCCAGTCGCGCCCGCACCTGGGTGTTGCCGATCCGTGGATCGGCGCGGCGGCTCGCCGCGGCGGCACGGGCGGTTTCCAATTCCGCGGTGACCGCCTCGGTGCCGGAGTGCAATCCCGTCGCCAGCACGCGCACCTCGGCGGTTTTCTCGGTGCCGAAGGCGAGCCAGGAGCGCAGCGCGTCGTCGAGCCGCGTCTCCACCGCCAGCGAGTACGGGATGTGCAGCAGCGAGCACGAGATGGAGACGGCCAGGGCCCGCACGCTGCCCAGCAGGGTGGCCAGCGTCGACAGCGCGTCGTCGAGGTCGGTGCGCCAGACATTGCGGCCGTCGACCACACCCGCGACCAGCAGTTTGCGCGACAGCGCGGGGACTGCCGCCACCGCGGCGACATCGGTACCCGCGACCAGATCGAGGGCAATACCTTCGACATCGGTGGCGGCCAGTGCTTCCAGTGCGGCGCCCGGATGCCCGAAATAGGTGGCCACCAGCACCGCCGGCCGCTGCGCCGCCGTGGTGAGTTCGGTATAGACCCGGCGGACCGTCGCCAGTTCCGCCGGGGTGAGATCGGTGACCAGCGCGGGCTCGTCGAGTTGTACCCAGCCCGCGCCCGCGTCGGCGAGCAGCCGCAGCAACTCCCGGTACAGCGGGACTAGTTCGTCGATCCGGTCCAGCGCCGCGCCGCCGGTGGTCTTGGCCAGTTTCAGGAAGGTGACCGGTCCGATGACCACGGGCCGGGCCGGCACTCCGAGCTCGATCGCTTCGGCCACCTGCGCCAGCAGGTCTTCCGGATGGAGACCGAAGGTGGTGTCCGGACCGAGTTCGGGCACCAGGTAGTGGTAGTTGGTGTCGAACCACTTGGTCATCTCCAGCGGTTCCACCGCCTCGGTTCCGCGTGCGGCGGCGAAGTAGCGGTCCAGCCGATCCGTGATCCCGGCCACCCGGGCGGGCAGGGCACCGAGGAGGACGGCGGTGTCGAGCATCTGGTCGTAGTAGGAGAAGGTGCCGACGGGGATCGAATCCAGGCCGGCGGCGGCCAGTTCTGCGTACTGGTCCCGGCGCAGCGCGCGGCCGGTCTCGTGCAGCTGCGCCGCGTCGATCCGGCCCGCCCAGTAGGACTCGGTCGCGCGTTTCAGTTCCCGGCGGGGCCCCACCCGGGGGAGTCCGAGAACCGTTGCGGTGAACGGGTGGTGCGAAATAACAGTCACGGTGTGCTCCAGTGCTGAAGTTCGACGGACGTCGCCCTTCCCGGGCGCACAACACCGATGAGACCCCGAACGACCCGTCCGTGCGGTCGGGTCGGATGTCAGCACTGGTGGCGGCGCCCGCTCCACGAGGCGACGGCCACCGGATACGGCGTATCCGGTACAACCGGCAGGTCTTCGGACTCGCGGGCACCGGCCTGTCGGCCGACCTACTGGCCGTCGCTTCCCAGGCGTGCTGCCCAGTGCTGATGACGGCGGTCGTTCCTGCTCACCGCTGCGGGACAGTTCCGGATTTCCACCGGATTCCCTCTCACCCGCGTGGTGCGGGCTTCGGCGCCGGGGGCGGACGTTCGGGGCTCCTCGTCGTCCGGCCGGCGGACCAGCTGCGGGTCCACCATAACGCGGACGCACCGAGCCCGCCCGCGGCGGCTCGAACAGCGTCCGGCTTCGCACATCTTCGCAAGAGGCCCGGACTGCTCGGATAGCCGGGAAATGGCCGCAGCGGATGATACGCACAGGCCGGGATCGTGGGCGGTGAGATATGACGGTGCGGTGAACAGGACTTCGCAGCGTTGCCATACGTACTTGTGAAGATTTTGCGAAGTGGACTTCGCTGTCGCCCCTGGGTGTGGCGCCGGGTACGTTGGTTCAATGTTCTCGAAAGTCTTGGTTGCCAACCGCGGCGAAATCGCCATCCGAGCCTTCCGCGCGGCGTACGAGCTCGGTGTCGGAACGGTTGCCGTCTTCCCGCACGAGGACCGCAATTCGGTCCACCGCCTGAAGGCGGACGAGGCATACGAGATCGGCGAGGAAGGTCATCCGGTCCGCGCCTACCTCTCGGTCGACGCCATCATCGAGGCAGCGAAGACCGCGGGCGCCGACGCGATCTACCCCGGCTACGGGTTCCTGTCGGAGAATCCCGATCTGGCCGCCGCGTGCGCCCGGGAGGGCATCACCTTCATCGGACCGTCGGCCGAGGTTCTCGAATTGGCGGGCAACAAGGCCCGCGCGATCGCCGCGGCGCGGGAGGCCGGGCTGCCGGTCCTGGATTCGAGCGCGCCCTCGGCCGATGTGGCGGAGTTGCTGGCGGCCGCGGAATCCATGGAATTCCCGGTATTCGTCAAGGCTGTCGCCGGTGGTGGCGGGCGCGGTATGCGCCGGGTGGCCGAGCGGTCCGGGCTGCGGGAAGCGATCGAGGCCGCCTCGCGCGAGGCGGAATCGGCGTTCGGCGATCCGACGGTGTTCCTGGAACAGGCCGTGGTGAACCCACGGCATATCGAGGTACAGATCCTGGCCGACAGCCAGGGCAATGTGATGCACCTGTTCGAGCGGGACTGTTCGCTGCAGCGGCGGCACCAGAAGGTGATCGAGCTGGCCCCCGCCCCGAATCTGGATCCGGCATTGCGGGACCGGATCTGCGCGGACGCGGTGGCCTTCGCCCGGCAGATCGGGTACAGCTGTGCGGGCACGGTGGAGTTCCTGCTCGACGAACGCGGCGAACATGTGTTCATCGAGATGAATCCGCGGATCCAGGTGGAACATACGGTGACCGAGGAGATCACCGATGTGGATCTGGTGCAGTCGCAGTTGCGGATCGCGGCCGGGGAGAGCCTCACCGACCTGGGACTGAGCCAGGACACGGTGACCATCCGCGGTGCGGCGCTGCAGTGCCGGATCACCACCGAGGACCCGGCCAACGGATTCCGTCCCGATACCGGTCGAATCACCGCCTATCGCACCCCCGGCGGCGCCGGTATCCGCCTCGACGGCGGCGCGAACCTGGGCGCGGAGATCGGCGCCTACTTCGATTCCATGCTGGTCAAGCTCACCTGCCGCGGCCGGGACTTCCCGGTGGCGGTGGCGCGGGCCCGGCGGGCGCTGATGGAATTCCGGATCCGCGGTGTCACGACCAATATCCCGTTCCTGCTCGCGGTACTCGGCGACGACGATTTCACCGCGGGCCGTATCACCACCTCGTTCATCGACGAGCGCCCGGAACTGCTGGCCACCCGCGAACCCGCCGACCGCGGCACCAAGATCCTGAACTACCTGGCCGATGTCACGGTGAACAAACCGCACGGCGCCCGGCCGACCGCGGTGTACCCGCACGACAAACTGCCTGCGATCGACCTGTCGGTGCCGCCGCCGGCCGGTTCGCGGCAGAGACTGCTGACGCTGGGCCCGGAAGGATTCGCCCGCGCGCTGCGCGAACAGAAGGCCGTCGGGGTCACCGACACCACCTTCCGCGACGCGCACCAGTCGCTGCTGGCGACCAGGGTACGCACCAACGGCCTGCTCGATGTGGCCGGGCATGTGGCGCGACTGACCCCGGAACTGCTGTCCATCGAGGCATGGGGCGGGGCGACCTACGATGTGGCGCTGCGGTTCCTCTACGAGGACCCGTGGGAGCGGCTGGCCGCGCTGCGCGAGGCGATTCCCAACATCTGCCTGCAGATGCTGCTGCGCGGCCGCAACACCGTCGGCTACACCCCGTATCCGGAGCGGGTGACCCGGGCATTCGTGGCCGAGGCCACCGAGACCGGTATCGATATCTTCCGGATCTTCGACGCCCTGAACAATGTGGACCAGATGCGCCCGGCCATCGACGCGGTGCGGGAAACCGGTACCGCGATCGCGGAGGTCGCGCTGTCCTACACCGGTGATCTCACCGACCCGGACGAGAAGCTCTACACCCTCGATTACTACCTCAAACTGGCCGAGCAGATCGTGGACGCGGGCGCACACGTGCTGGCGATCAAGGATATGGCCGGACTGTTGCGCGCGCCCGCCGCGGCGAAACTGGTGACCGCGCTGCGCAGCAATTTCGATCTGCCGGTCCATGTGCACACCCACGACACCCCGGGTGGGCAGCTGGCCACCTATCTCGCCGCCTGGCAGGCCGGTGCCGACGCCGTCGACGGTGCCTCGGCCGCTATGGCCGGCACCACCAGCCAGCCCGCGCTCTCGGCGATCGTGGCCGCCGCCGCGCACAGCGAATACGACACCGGGCTGAACCTGCGCAATGTCTGCGATCTGGAGCCGTACTGGGAGGCGCTGCGCAAGGTGTACGCGCCGTTCGAATCCGGCCTGCCGGCGCCCACCGGGCGCGTCTACACCCACGAAATCCCCGGCGGGCAGTTGTCGAATCTGCGCCAGCAGGCCATCGCCCTGGGGCTGGGCGATCGGTTCGAGGAGGTCGAGGCGAAGTACGCGGCCGCGGACCGGTTGCTGGGCCGGCTGATCAAGGTCACACCGTCCTCCAAGGTGGTCGGTGACCTGGCGCTGTCGCTGGTCGGCTCCGGTATCGATATCGAGCATTTCGCCGCCGATCCGGGACGTTACGACATCCCCGATTCGGTGATCGGTTTCCTGCGTGGCGAACTCGGCACACCGGCCGGCGGCTGGCCCGAGCCGTTCCGGGAGAAGGCGCTCGCCGGCCGTGGCGCGGCCAAACCCGAATCCGAGCTGTCCGAGGCGGACGAAGCGGGTCTGTCCGGTACCTCCGATGAGCGCCGCGCGACCCTGAACCGGCTGCTGTTCCCCGGCCCGACCGCGGAATTCCTGGCGCACCGGGAGAAATACGGCGATACCACCGGACTGTCGGCCAATCAGTTCTTCTACGGCCTGCGGCACGGCGAGGAACACCGGGTGCAGCTCGAGAAGGGCGTCATCCTGCTCATCGGGCTGGAGGCGATCTCCGAACCCGACGAACGCGGGATGCGCACGGTCATGTGCATCCTCAACGGGCAATTGCGTCCGGTATCCGTGCGGGATCGTTCCATTGCCAGTGAGATCCCGGCCGCGGAGAAGGCCGACAAGAACAATCCGCATCACATCGCGGCGCCCTTCGCCGGTGTCGTGACGCTGACCGTGGCCGAAGGCGAAACGGTCGCCTCGGGCGACACCGTCGGCACCATCGAGGCCATGAAGATGGAGGCCGCCATCACCGCACCGCGCGGCGGTGTGGTGGGCCGGGTGGCGATCGCACAGGTGCAGCAGGTCGAAGGCGGTGATCTGCTGGTCGAGCTGGGCGAGCGCGAATCCGAATGACCCGGATCGTCGCCGGGATCGCGGGTGGGCGACGCCTGAAGGTGCCGCCGGCCGGGACCCGGCCCACCTCGGACCGGGTACGCGAGGCCGTGTTCTCCTCGATCGAGGCGTGGATGGACCTCGCGGGCGCCCGGGTACTGGACCTCTACGCCGGCTCGGGCGCGCTCGGGCTGGAGGCGCTGTCGCGCGGCGCCGCCGCCGCGCTGCTGGTCGAATCCGACCGGCGGGCGGCCGGGGTGCTGCGCGGCAATATCGCCGAGCTGGGCCTGGGCGGTGCGCAGGTGCGGATCGGGACGGTGACGCAGGTGCTCGCCCACGGTGGTGCGGGCGCTTTCGATCTGGTGTTCGCCGATCCGCCCTACGAGCTGCCGACCGCGGCCGTCGAGGGCGATCTCACCGCGCTCGCCGCGCACGGGTGGCTCGCCGAGGACGCATTACTGCTGGTGGAACGCTCCGCTCGGTCGGCCGAGATCGCTTGGCCCGCAGGCTTCGAGGGTCGCGCCGCGCGGCGCTACGGGGAGACCCGGATCGAGGCGGCGGTGTACGTCGGCGCGACCCCGGCGGACCCGGGCGAACCTGCTAGCGTCTGATCCATGGCAGGAGCTTTGTGCCCGGGATCCTTCGATCCGGTGACCAACGGCCACCTCGATGTGTTCCGGCGGGTCGCCGAGCAGTTCGACGAGGTCGTCATCACAGTGATGATCAACAAGAAGAAGCAGGGCATGTTCTCGATCGACGAGCGGATCGAGATGCTGCGGGACGCCACCGCGGACCTGCCGGGCGTGCGGGTCGCCTCCTGGGACGGTCTGCTGGTCGATTTCGCCCGGGAGCAGGGCATCACCGCCATCGTCAAGGGTCTGCGCGACGCCGGTGATTTCGGCTACGAACTCCAGATGGCCCAGATGAACAAGAAGCTCTCCGGCGTCGACACCTTCTTCATCGCGACCAACCCCACCTTCAGCTACCTGTCCAGCTCCCTTGTCAAGGAAGTGGCGGCCTTCGGCGGCGATGTCAGCGATATGCTGCCGCCGCTGGTACACAAACGACTACTCGACCGGCTGGCCGAGCGGGCGGGTTGATCCGGACCGCTGCGCGGTCGTTTCCCGGGCCCGCCGCAGCGGCCGGAACACCAGACCGCGCAACGCCAGGAACCGCAGACCTCCCACCGCGGCGCTGATCGCCAGCACGGCCGCCGCCTGGGTGAGTTCGTTCAGTGTCGGAGCCAGGACCTCCAGCGCGGCGAGGGCCGCGGTGCTGATACCCAGCCCCAGCAGCGCCAGGCCGCCGCCTTCCCATTGTGCGGTGAACCAGCCGACCCGCTCGGCGGCGTGGAAGGTGAGCCTGCGGTGCAGTTCGTTGGCCAGGACGGTGCTCACCACCGAGCCGGCCACATTTGCCGGCAGGGTCCCGGCGCCGGTCAGGGTCAGGAAGAGCAAGACATACGAAATATTGCTCAATCCACCGACCAGTGCGAAACGAATCAACTGAGGGAACGCACGGTCACCGCGCAGATACTGCAAGAGGCGCTGCTGCCAGGCGGCGGGGGCGAACGGTTCCGGCCAATCGATATCCAGATCCCCGGTGGTCAGTGCCGCGGACGTAGGCAACTGCAGGATGGTCATGGGCGGTTCCGATCGGGCAAGGGACAGGCAGCCCCTCCGCGCCGCGGTTGGGCTCCCTAAGAATTTAACACCAAGCGGAGGGTGGGTCTCCAGTTGATTGTGTGACTCTGCAGATATCGGGCAGAACGGCGACACACCGAAAGTAGGTTCGGCGCATCCACCGGCCCGGGGCACACTGGGAACGGCGTGATGTGTCGCCGATCGTCAGCAGGAGGACAGTGAGCATGTACCGGGTATTCGAGGCGCTCGACGAACTGGTCGCCATAGTCGAGGAGGCGCGGGGTATCCCCGCGACGCGCAACTGCATCGTGCCGCGTCCGGAAACGCTCGATCTGCTCGACGATGTGCGGGACGCGTTGCCCACCGAGATCGACGACGCCCAGGATGTGCTCGATCACCGGGACAAGATCATCGACGACGCCCGGGGGCTCGCGGAGGACACCATCCGGTCCGCGGACGAACAGGCCGCCGGCACGGTGGCCGACGCCCGCGCCGAAGCCGACCGGATCCTCGCCGAGGCCAAGGCGCACGCCGATCGGATGGTCGCCGAGGCCACCGCGCACGCCGACCGGATGGTCGATACGGCCACCGCCGAGGCCGAACGCCTGATCACCGATGCCAAGGCCGAATACGAGGCGGTCACCGGCCGGGCGCGCGCCGAGGCCGAACGGACCGTCGAGGCCGGCCAGGCCTCCTATGACCGCTCGGTCGCCGACGGCCAGGCCGAACAGCGCCGGCTCGTGGAGGACACCGAGGTGGTCCGGGCCGCGCACGCCGAATCGGCGCGCATCATCGACACCGCCCATGCCGACGCCGACCGGATGCGCGCCGACTGCGACCACTACGTCGACACCAAACTCGCCGAGTTCGAGGACACCCTCGGCAGTGCGCTGCGCACCGTCGGCCGGGGCCGCCAGCAGTTGCGCAACGGGGCGGGCGTCCCCGACTACGCCGCGGAGTTCCGGCGGTAATCGCGGCCCCGCCTCCGTCGGGGCGGGCCGAGCCCCGGCCACGAAAGCCGAGGAATCCCCGGCCACGAAAGCCGAGGAATGCGGAGTAGACAGATGGCCGAGAGGTTTCCGGATTCGGACGTCCCCGCCGACGCAACCCGTATGCGTCGAGTTCTGCGAGACACCTCCAAGGGGTGAGGCCCGTCTCGCCGTTTCGGCCTCGAAGCGCATGCGACGCAGGCGCGAGTCCCGAGGCCGACCCGGCGAGACATGAGGGGCCTCGACCCCGCACGCGCCGGCGTGCCATGAACACAGTTTTGCGGGGTCGGCCGGTTCGCCGTACTGTGGTGTGGTTGCTCGCCGATTCCGGCGCAAAACCAACAGCCCCGACCCACCCAGTGGAGTGTTTGCGATGCCTGCCGATACCACCGCGCGCTCGCGTTCCGGTGCATCTCGTGCACACGGCGCGGGTTTCGTGCTGGATGTCCGCAGCCTCGGTCGCGCCCCGGGCTCGATGCGCGAACTGCGGCGGACGGTCACCATCACCGAACGACTCGGACTCGATCTCGTCGGCGTACCCGTCGGCGCGGAGGTCGAGCTGGATCTGCGGTTGCAGTCGGTGTCCGAGGGGGTGCTCGTCACCGGGGCCCTCGACGCGCCGGTGACCGGTGAGTGCTCGCGGTGCCTCGAATCGTTCACCGATACGGTGCGGTTGTCGCTGACCGAGCTGTTCGCCTACCCGGATAGTGCCACCGACCAGACCTCTTCCGAGGACGAGGTCTACCGGATGCGCGACGATCTCATCGACCTGGAACCCCTGGTAGTGGACCAGCTGGGCCTGGAGTTGCCGCTGCAGCCGCTGTGCTCGCCGGACTGCGCGGGCCTGTGCCCGGAGTGCGGCGTGCGGATGGCGATTGCGGGATCCGATCACGGGCATGAGATACTTGATCCCCGCTGGGCCGGGCTGGCGAATTTCGCCTCCGGATCGCCCGGCAGCGGCAGCCCCGACGAGGGTGCGGCCACCGGAGATCATTCCACCGAGACAGCACGTCACAGTACAGAGGAGAATTAGTCGTGGCCGTTCCCAAGCGCCGGATGTCCCGTTCCAACACCCGGTCGCGGCGCAGCCAGTGGAAGGCCGCCGCTCCCACTCTGATCACCTGCCCGAACCGGGCGTGTGGTCAGAAGACCCCGCCGCATATCGCGTGCCCCTCCTGCGGTACTTACAAGGGCCGCCAGGTCATTTCCGCCGTCTGACCCCCGGTCGACCGTTGACCGCGGGTAAAGACGAACCCGGTGAACCGGGTGATCATTCGGGCCTGCTCGCCGCCCTGGGCGTCGAGGTGGCTCCGGAGTTGTTGCGACTGGCGCTGACCCATCGCTCGTACGCGTACGAGAACGGCGGCCTGCCGACCAATGAGCGGCTCGAGTTCCTCGGGGACTCCGTGCTCGGTCTGAGCATCACCGAACGGCTCTACCACGAGCATCCGGAGAAATCCGAGGGTGAGCTGGCCAAGCTGCGCGCGAGTGTGGTGAACATGCACGCGCTCGCCGAGGTGGCGCGCAACCTGGGTGAGGGTGGTCTGGGCGCGCATCTGCTGCTCGGCAAAGGTGAGGAACTCACCGGCGGCCGGGACAAGCCCAGCATCCTCGCCGACGGTATGGAATCGCTGCTCGGTGCCGTCCACCTCGAGCACGGCATCGACGTGGCCCGTGAGGTCGTGCTGCGGCTGTTCGCCGACCTGCTGGAACGCGGCCCGCGGATGGGTGCGGGGCTGGACTTCAAGACCAGCCTGCAGGAGTTGACCGCCGAACGCGGTCTCGGTGTACCCGGCTACGAGATCACGTCCACCGGCCCCGACCACGACAAGGAATTCACCGCGACCACCGTGATCGCCGGGGATGCCTACGGTCAGGGAGTCGGCCGGTCGAAGAAAGAAGCCGAGCAGAAGGCGGCGGGCGCGGCCTACCGAGCATTGACCGGCGAATCCTGAATGCCCGAACTTCCCGAGGTGGAGGTCGTACGCCGCGGCCTCACCGAACATCTGTGCGGGCGGACCGTCGAATCGGTCATTGTCACTCACCCGCGGTCGGTGCGCCGGCACGAGCCGGGCGCCGCCGATATGGCGGCCCGGATCACCGGGCTCACGGTGGCCGCGGCGCAGCGGCGCGGGAAGTATCTGTGGCTCACCTTCGACGAATACGGCGGTGGGTCTGCTGATACCGCGTTGGTCGTGCATCTCGGTATGAGCGGGCAGATGCTGGTACAGCCCGCCGGCGCCCCGGTGGAGAAGCACGCCCATATCCGGGCGACCCTCGACGACGGGCGCGAGTTGCGCTTCGTCGACCAGCGCACCTTCGGCGGCTGGGTGCTGGCACCGCTGGTGGAGGTGGACGGCGATCTGCTGCCCGACCTGCTCGCGCATATCGCCCGCGACCCGCTGGACCCCCGGTTCGACGCCGAGCGGGTGGTCGGTGTGCTGCGGACCAAGAACACCGAGATCAAACGGGTGCTGCTGGATCAGGCCGTGATCTCCGGGATCGGCAACATCTACGCCGACGAGGCCTTGTGGCGGGCGAGGGTGCACGGCGGCCGGATCGCCTCGGCGCTCACCCGTCCGGTATTGCGCACCCTGCTCGCCGAGGCCCGCGCGGTGATGACCGACGCGCTCGCCGCCGGCGGTACCTCCTTCGACGCCCTGTATGTGAATGTGAACGGCGAATCCGGCTACTTCGAGCGCGCCCTGGCGGTGTACGGGCGCGGCGACCGGCCGTGCCCGCGCTGCGGGGCGGTGATCGTGCGGGAGAAGTTCATGAACCGCTCGTCCTATTCCTGTCCGCGCTGTCAGCCGCCACCACGCGGGCGGCGCATTTCTTCCTGACGACCCTCTCGCGCCGGGCCCGGCGGCGGGCTACGGTGGGCCTCGGCAAGATCACCGACCCGGTCCGGCTGGGAGGCAGGCCATGCGCAAGCTCACGTACTACGTCGCCGCCACCATCGATGGGTTCATCGCCACCGAGGACGGCTCGGTGGATTTTTTCCCGGTCGGCGGCGATCACGGCCCCGCCATCACCGCGCAGTATCCGGAAACGCTGCCGTCGCGGGTGCGCGAATCGCTGGGTATCACCAAGCGCAACGAGAACTTCGACACCGTGATCATGGGTCGCAGGACACACGATTTCGGAGTCCGTACCGGCACCGCGAACCCGTACGCGCATCTACGGCAGTTCGTGGTGTCCACAACGCTCACCACCCCGCCGGACCCGGCGGTGGCGCTGATCGGCGCCGATCCGGTCGCCGCGGTCGCCGGACTCAAACGCGAGCGGGGTCTGGGGATCTGGTTGTGCGGTGGCGGTGAACTGGCCCGGGCGCTGCTGCCGGAGATAGATCAGGTCTTTCTGAAGCTGTATCCGATCGTGCTGGGCCGCGGGCGGCCGCTGTTCGGCACCGGCCCGCAACTGCCGGATCCGGCGTGTTTCCGGGTGATCACCAGTCAGGTCTTCGAGGACGGTGTCGCCTTCGTGAAGTACGGCCGGGTGGGGTAGGCGGTGGCGAGCGAGTCGCAGGGGTCGGAGCAGGCCGGACCGCCCGTTCCGGCGCCCGTTGCGGCCCTGCGCGAGATCGGGTTCTGGCTCGAACGCGACCGGGCACAGACGCACCGGGTGAAGGCCTACCGCCGGGCCGCCGATATTCTCGCCGGCCTCGACGATGCCGCGGCCGATCGGCACCGCCGGAACCACAGCTGGCAGGAACTGGCGGGGATCGGCCCCAAAACCGCCGCGGTGATCGAGGAGGCGGACGCCGGGACGGTGCCCCGCTATCTGGCCGAACTGCGCGCCGCCGCGAAACCGATCGGTGCCGAAGGCGCGCCGCTGCGGCACCTGCTGCGCGGTGATCTGCACACCCATTCGGACTGGTCCGACGGCGGCAGCCCGATCGCCGAGATGATGGGCGCTGCGGCCGCGATCGGGCACGAGTACTGCGCCCTCACCGACCATTCGCCGCGGCTCACCGTGGCCAACGGGCTTTCGGCCGACCGGCTGCGGCGGCAGCTGGACGTGGTGGCCGCACTCAACGCGGAATCGGCACCGCTGCGGGTACTGACCGGGATCGAGGTCGATATCCTCGACGACGGCTCGCTCGATCAGGACGCCGATCTGCTCGCCGAACTCGATATCGTCGTCGCCAGTGTGCATTCGCGGTTGCGCGATGACCGCGACACCATGACCCGGCGGATGGTGTACGCGGTGGCGAATCCGAATGTCGATGTGCTCGGCCACTGCACCGGCCGGTTGGTCGAGGGCGGGCGCGGAACCCGGCCGGAATCGGATTTCGACGCCCGGATCGTGTTCGAGGCCTGCCGCCGCTACGGTACGGCGGTCGAGATCAACAGCCGTCCCGAGCGGCGGGACCCGCCGTCGCGGCTGATCCGGCTCGCCGTGGAGATGGGTTGCGAGTTCTCCATCGACACCGACGCGCACGCACCGGGCCAGCTGGACTGGCAGGGTTACGGCTGCGCCCGCGCGGTGGCCGCCGAGGTGCCGCCGGAGCGGATCGTGAACACCCGCCCGGTGGACGAACTGCTGGAGTGGACCCGTACTCCCGGGCGGTGACCGGCACGTGGGGTGGGCCTGTCGCGGCCGAACGAGGTGATCACCTCGGTGCGTCGGTGGTGACCGCGTGGTGAACGCCTGCCGAACACTTGACGTGCTCGGCAGGTTTCGGTTTCCGGTGCCCAAAGATGGTGGGAACTGTGTCGATTCGGGGGATGGTAGCGCTGGTGAGCGAACTGTTGCTCAATCTCGTTCTGCCGCTGGCCGGTATCGCGATACCGGTGGGCGCGTTCCTGTGGGAATTCGTGCTCGTCGGCCGGAAACGGCTCGGGTGGCGGGTGCAGATGGACACCCCGGTCACCGGGGAGGCCGAATCCGGGCACGCGGGAGCGCTGCGGCAACTCCGGCAGACCTCCGACGGCACCGAGCGCAATCTGCAGGACCTGTCGGTGGTGCTGGTGCGGATCGAGAACAACGGCGCCACCACCATCGACGCCGCGGATTATGTGACCGCGCAGAACAATCAGGCCGGTCTGCACCTGCAGTTCCCGGACCGCAAGGTGATCGGGATGGCGGTCACCGAGTTGAGCAATCCGGGCCTGGCCGTCTGTTTCGAACCCGATTCGGGCTTCGGGCACCGGCAACTCGAGCAGGGTATCGGCGTGATCGACCTGCCCAAGGTCCCGCTGAACCGCAACGATCACTACAAGATCCTGGCCACTCTGGAGCGCACTTCGGGGCACGGCCCCTACCTCGACCCGGTCATGCAGGGTGTGGTGACCGGTGGGGGTATCGCCAGGACCAAGGGCCGCACCGGGGTTTCGCTGCTGATGGTGGCGCTCACCGGATTCCTCGTCCTGGTCATCGCGGCGATGACCGTCCTCGATATCGCCGCACCCGAGCCCGCGCCGCTGGGCTGCGCGACCGGTGAGCTGACCGTGGTCGGTTCCACCGCCTTCGAGCCCGTGATCCGGGAGGCGGCCCGCCTCTACGAGCAGACATGTCCCGGGGCCGGTTTCGCCTTCGGCTTCGAGGGCAGCGAGCGCGGTATGGCCCGGCTCGAGGACGAGGCCGGTGGCCACGGCGGGCTGCTCGCGATCGGTGACGCACCCAGGGGCGCGGACTATCCGGCTCTGGTGCAGCGGCCGCTGGCGGTTTCGCTGTTCTCGGTGGTCGTGCATCCGAGCGCGGGGGTGCGGGATCTGACGGCCGGGCAGATCCGCGACCTGTTCCAGGGGCGGGTGTCGAACTGGCGGGAGGTGGGCGGCGCCGATCAGCCGGTACGCGTCGTCAACCGCTATGCCGGCTCGGGCTCGCGCTGGACCTTCGAATCCCGCCTGCTCGATTCCGCGCAACCGCCCGAACCCGGAGTGACCTGCCGCGAACTGCGGCGAGGTGCTGCTCCGGGACGCTGCCAGACGCTCTACACCGACGATATGCTCGCCGCGGTCGCCGCCACAACCGGTGCGATCGGTTACAGCGAATCCGCCGATGCCGCCGACACGCCGGGGGTGGTCGGGGTGACGATCGACGGCCGGCGCGCCACCCGCGACGAGGTCGCCGCGGGCGGCTATCCGTTCTGGGGAGTGGAGTACGCGTTCGGCCACGGTGATTTCGCGCCGGGTTCGCTGGGCGCCGGTTTCCTGCGGTTTCTCGTCGGTGAGGCGGGTCAGGACGTGATCCGGTCCTACGGCAATCTGCCGTGCGCCGATGTCGCCGATCCCGCGCTGTGCCACCCGCGTGCCTGACGATGCCCGCTGATCGGCCGAGGACGGGTGCGCGGTGCGGCGACGGCGGATGGCAGGATCGCGAGCATGGTTGACAACACCTCTGCGGCGTCCGCCCCGGCAGCGGGCGATACGGCGCCCGCAGCACAGGCCGGGCCGACCACCCTGTGGGTGGAACGGACGGGTACCCGCCGCTACACCGGTCACAGTTCGCGCGGCGCCGAGGTGCTCATCGGTTCCGAGGGGGTACCCGGCGTGTTCACCCCCGGCGAGCTGCTGAAGATCGCGCTGGCGGCCTGCTCGGGGATGAGCTCGGATTTCCCGCTGTCACGGCGGCTCGGTGACGACTACGACGCCACCATCCGGGTGTCCGGTGCCGCCGACCGCGAGAACGAGGTGTACCCGCAGCTCGACGAGGTCTTCGAGCTCGATCTCAGTGAGCTCGACGCGGCGGCCCGGGACCGGTTGCTGGTGACGGTGCAGCGGGCCATCGACAAGGTCTGCACGGTCGGCCGCACGCTGAAGGCCGGCAGCAAGGTGACGCTGTCGTTCGATATCGACACGGTCGACTGATCGTGGCCGCGGCGACGGAGGGAACCGACCCGGTGCGGTTGAGCGCCTGGGTGCACGGATACGTGCAGGGTGTGGGCTTCCGGTGGTGGACGCGGGCGCGGGCGCTGGAGCTCGGCCTCTCCGGGCATGCCACGAATGCCGCCGACGGCCGGGTGCATGTGGTGGCGGAGGGTCCGCGCGCCGCGGCCGACCGGTTGCTGGCGTTGTTGCGGTCGGGGGGAACGCCCGGCCGGGTGGATCTGGTGGTCGAGTCGTGGGAGCCGCCGCGGGGCGGGCTGGAAGGTTTCGCCGAACGGTAGGCCGGGGGACCGCTCCCCCTTGACATAACACAGTGGAAGGTGCACTCTTGGTGCATCCATTGTGGAATGTGGTCCGACCTGTAAGGGGAGCGGTTATGGAGATCACGACGGGTACCCGTGCCTCGGACGCCGAACGCGATCGAATCGTGCGCGAGCTGAGCCGTCATCTCGGTGACGGCCGCATCGACCTGGCCGAATACGATCAGCGGGTCGCGCAGGTGTACCGCACGACCACCCGCGCGGAACTCACCGACGTCCTCGCGGACCTGCCCACCCCGGCGCCGGCGCGTGCGGCGGCACCGCGCTCGCGATTCCCGATCTGGCAGCGGATCGAGGCCACCGCGTGGCTCACGGTCAGCGTGCTGGTACTGGTGATCTGGGGCGCGATCTCGCTGGGTGTCGGTGAGGTCACCTATTTTTGGCCCCTGTGGGTCATCGGTCCTTGGGGCGCGGTGCTGGCAGTGCGGGCGGCAACCGGTATCGAGAGCGGCCACCGCCATCGCCGGAAGATATAACGCCCGGTAGCCTTCCTGACATCCGGCCGGCGGGCACGCCCGGCCGCGGTCGCCGGTGTACCCGGCAACCGATCGGCCACGGCCGGTGCGCCGGTCGGTGACACGGCGCCGCAGGCCTATACCATGGCTGATCGGCCTGGGCGAGGCGGACAGTCACGGAGGCGGAAAGGGTCGTCGGCGTTGCATCTGAAGAGCTTGACGTTGAAGGGTTTCAAGTCCTTCGCATCCGCGACGACCTTGCGCTTCGAACCCGGGATCACCTGTGTGGTGGGGCCCAACGGCTCCGGTAAATCCAATGTCGTCGATGCGCTCACCTGGGTGATGGGCGAACAGGGCGCCAAGGCGCTGCGCGGCGGGAAGATGCAGGATGTCATCTTCGCCGGTACCTCCGGGCGGGCCCCGCTGGGCCGCGCCGAGGTCACGCTGACCATCGACAATTCCGACGGCGCCCTGCCCATCGACTACGCCGAGGTCTCCATCACCCGCCGCATGTTCCGCGACGGCGCCGGCGAATACGAGATCAACGGCAACTCCTGCCGGCTCATGGATGTGCAGGAACTGCTCAGCGACTCCGGTATCGGCCGGGAAATGCACGTCATCGTCGGGCAGGGCCAGCTCTCGGCGATTCTCGAATCGCGCCCCGAGGACCGGCGTGCCTTCATCGAGGAAGCCGCCGGTGTGCTCAAACACCGGAAACGCAAGGAAAAGGCCGTTCGCAAACTGGATGCGATGCAGGCCAACCTGGCCCGGCTCACCGACCTCACCACCGAACTCCGCCGCCAGCTCAAACCGCTGGGCCGGCAGGCCGAGGTCGCCCGCCGGGCGCAGACGGTGCAGGCGGATCTGCGGGACGCCCGGTTGCGGCTGGCCGCCGACGATCTGGTCAACCGGCGCACCGAACTGGAGAGCCAGCAGAGCAAAGAGGCCTACGCGCGGGAACAGCAGATCACCGTGCGCGGCGAACTCGATGCCGCGAATGCCGCGCTCGCCCAGCAGGAATACCAGCTCTCCCGGCTCACTCCCGGCGCCGAGGCCGCCGGACAGTTGTGGTTCCAGCTCTCCGCGCTCTCCGAACGGGTCAACGCGACCATCCGGATCGCCGGTGATCGCGCCCGGCACCTCGATACGGCCGCTCCCGCGAACACCGGCCGCGACCCCGATCAGCTCGAGGCCGAAGCCGACCGGGTGGAGGCCGAGGAAGCCGAACTGCGTGAGGCCGTCGAGATGGCCAACGAAACGCTGGAAGCCGCGCGGGAGAGCCTGGGCGACCGCGAGCATGCCGCCAAGGCCGCCGAACAGGCGCATCTGGCCGCGGTACGGGCCATCGCCGACCGGCGCGAGGGGCTGGTGCGGTTGTCGGGCCAGGTCGAAAATCTGCGCACCCGCGCCCAATCGATCGACGCCGAGATCGTGCGGTTGTCCACCGCCCTCACCGAGGCCCGGGCGCGGGGTACCGCGGCGCGGTCGGAATTCGACGCGGTGCAGGACGAACTGGCCGAGCTGGACGCCGGCGAGGCCGGGCTCGACGCCCAGCACGAGCACGCCGTGGAGGCGCTCGGACTGGCCGACCGCCGGGTCACCGAACTGCGCGCCGAGGACCGGGAGGCCGGTCGGCTGGTGGCCTCGCTGACCGCGCGGATCGAAGCGCTCGGCATGAACCTGGCCAGCCGCGACGGTGCGGCCTGGCTCACCGAGAACCATCCGGCCGGACTGCTGGGCCCGCTGTCGGGGCAGTTGCGGGTACACACCGGGTACGAGTCCGCGGTCGCGGCGGTACTGGGGCCGGTGGCCGAAGCGGTGGTGGCCGATACCGGGGAGACGGCCCTCAGCGCACTACGGGCGCTGGGGAAGGCCGACGGTGGGCGGGCCGCACTGGTGTACGAGGGGCCGGCGGCGGCGGATCTCGACGAACCGGCACTGCCCGGGGCGGCACGCTGGTTGCTGGATGTGGTGGACTGCCCGGGACCGGTCCGCGCGGCCGTGGTGGCGCTGACCCGCCGGGTCGCGGTGGTCGACGATCTGGATGCGGCGTCCGGGCTGCTGAGTGCGCGCCCGGAACTGCGGGTGGTCACCCGGGAGGGCGATCTGGCCGGGACCGGATGGCTGGTCGGCGGTTCGGACCGATCACCGAGCCGGTTGGAGATCCAGGCGAGTATCGATGCCGCCGAGGCCGATCTCGTCGCCGCCCGCCGGCACGCCGAAGAATTGGAGGCGAGCCTGGCCGGGGCGCTGGAGGAACAGGCCGACCGCAAAGACGCGGTCGACCACGCCCTGCTGGCCCTGCACGAATCCGATCAGGCCCTCAATGCCGTCTACGAGCGGCTCGGCCGGCTCGGTGCGGCCGTTCGCGCGGCCGACGCCGAATCCGGGCGGCTGACCGGCCAGCGCGCCGACGCCGAGACCGCACACGAGAAAGCCGTCGGCGAGCTGGCCGAACTCGAGGACCGGCTGCGGCACGCCGAGCGCGAACAGGCCGATACCGACAGCGATGCCGCCGGCGCCGCCGGAACCGAGGCCGCCGCACTGGCCCGGGAGGAGGCCGCCGCCGCGCTCGCCGAAGCCCGGGCCATGGAGGTGGAGGCGCGGCTGGCGGTGCGTACGGCCGAGGAGCGTGCCGAATCGGTCCGCGGTAAGGCGGATTCGCTGCGCCGAACCGCCCGTGCCGAACGTGAGGCGCGGGCCCGGGCCGAACGGGCGCAGGCCGCCCGGCGTCAGGCCGCCGGGGTCGCCGCCGCGGTCGCCGAATCCGGTGCTGATCTGGCGGCTCAACTCGAGAAAGTGGTGGCGGCCGCCGCCGCACGCCGCGACGAACTGGTCCGGCGGCGTACCGAATGCGCCACCGAGGTGGACCGGATCAAAGAGCGGGTACGGGCCCTGAACGCCCAGCTCGAACAGCTCACCGACGCGGTCCACCGGGACGAGGTGGCCAAAGCGCAGGCGGCGTTGCGGATCGAACAGCTGGAAGCCACCATCGCCGAACAGTTCGGGATCGCGCTCGACGATCTCATCGCCGAATACGGTCCCGCGGTCGCCCTGCCGCCCAGCGAACTGGAGATGCGGGAATACGAGCAGGCCAAGGAACGCGGTGAGCAGGTCAGCGCGCCGGCGCCGATGCCGTTCGACCGCGCCTCGCAGGAACGGCGCGCCAAACGCGCCGAAAAGGATCTGACCACCCTCGGCAAGGTCAACCCGCTGGCCCTCGAGGAGTTCGCGGCGCTCGAGGAGCGCTACAACTTCCTGGCCACCCAGCTCGAGGACGTCAAGAAGGCCCGCCAGGATCTGCTGGACGTGGTGGCCGAGGTCGACGCGCGGATCCTGCAGGTCTTCACCGACGCCTACGCCGATGTGGAACGGGAGTTCGTCCAGGTCTTCGCCGCGCTGTTCCCCGGCGGCGACGGCCGGCTGCTGCTCACCGATCCCACCGATATGCTCACCACCGGTATCGAAGTGGAGGCGCGGCCGCCCGGGAAGAAGGTCAAGCGGTTGTCGCTGCTGTCCGGCGGGGAGAAATCACTGACCGCCGTGGCGCTGCTGGTCGCCATCTTCCGCGCCCGGCCCTCGCCGTTCTATGTGATGGACGAGGTGGAGGCAGCGCTCGACGACACCAACCTGCGCCGGCTCATCGGACTGTTCGAGCAGTTGCGGGAGAAGAGCCAGCTGATCGTCATCACCCACCAGAAGCCGACCATGGAGATCGCCGATGCGCTCTACGGCGTGAGCATGCGCGGTGACGGCATCACCCAGGTCATCTCGCAGCGACTGCGCGGGCACGATCTCGCGGCGGCCGGTAGCGCGGCGGAGTAACCGCCGCGCCCGGCCACCGGCCGTGGGCCCGCGCCGGTGTTCAGAGCAGATCGCTGACATCGTCGGGTACGTCGACCGCGTATTTGCGCAGTATTTCCATAGCGATCACTTCCAGGGCATTCTCATGGGTCGCCGCCAGCACCACCGGTGCGGCGACACCGTCCTCATGCGCGTGTAACCAGCGCACCGCCACGACACACCATCTGTCCCCCGGCTGGAGCCCGGGGAAATTGTTCGCCGGACGAGGCGTGCTCAGATCGTTTCCGATGGACGCCTGATGCTCGAGGAACTCTGCTGTGACGACCGTGCACACGGTATGGCTGCCCAGGTCCTCCGGGCCGGTGCTGCAGCAGCCGTCCCGGTAGAACCCGGTCAGAGGATCGGTGCCGCACTCTTGTAGCGGACCCCCAAGCACGTTTCGATCGGTCACATCGCCGATCCTATTGGCCTGTCGCGAGAAGTTCCGCAGGACAAGAAATCTCACCGGCCGTGTTCGCGGGGCTGAGCTGGGGATGTGCCGGGTGTGCGGCAGCGGGTGCGGACCGCCGCCGCGCGGGCCGGGCCGGGTAACCTACCGCTCGGTACCGCTCTGGAAGGATGGTCGGCGTGAGTGCGCAAGCCTGGATTCTGATCGCAGTGATCGCCGCCGTACTGCTGGTCGCGCTCGTGGCCGGTTTCGTCCGGTACAAGCGCGGCCGGATTTCGCTGACAGCGCCGGCGGAGAAGGAAGAGCTGACCGACCGGTCGGGCGGGTATCAGGCGGCGAGTGGATTCTCGTTCAGCCAGGGCGGCCGGGGTGCCACCGCCGCTCCCGCACCGCCGGGGTCGAGCCCCGCGGAACCGGCGGCTCCGAGTCCCACTGAGCGGACCGATCTGGAGGGTCAGCCGCATATCGGCGACGACGCCGCCGTCCCGCGGGACGCTCCGCGCCGCGGGATCACCGATGTACCGCTGCCCGAGGCCGATACCGTCGACACCGCGACGACCGGCACGGAATCCGCCGCGGCCACCGACGGCACCGATACCGTCTCGCCCGAGACGACGGAGACGCCCGCCACCGCACCGGCGGACACCGGGAGCACCGGACCGGTGGCCGAGACCGGTACCGGGCCCGCGACCCCGGACACCGCCGCGGAGGAGCAGGTCGCCGCACCCACCGAGGCGGGTGCGGAGTCTGCGGTGGTGGCTCCCGATACCGCCGCCGGAGCCCATCTGGTCCCGGAGGTCGAGGAGATCGCGCCGACCTCGGGTCGGCTGACCCGGCTGCGCGGCCGGTTGTCCCGGTCGCAGAACGCGGTCGGCAAGAGTCTGCTGGGGCTGCTCGGCGGTGGCGACCTGGACGAGGATTCTTGGGAAGAGGTCGAGGACACGCTGGTGATGGCCGATATCGGTACCGCGGTCACCACCGTCATCGTGGAACGGCTGCGCGAGGAGATGGCCGCCCGCAGTGTCCGCACCGCCGAGGACGCGCGGTCGGTCCTGCGTGAGGTGCTGATCGAATCGCTGCGGCCGGAACTGGACCGTTCGGTGCGCGCGTTGCCGCACGCCGATCATCCGTCGATCCTGCTCGTGGTCGGGGTGAACGGCACCGGGAAGACGACCACCACCGGCAAACTCGCCCGGGTGCTGGTCGCCGACGGACGCCGGGTGCTGCTCGGGGCCGCGGACACCTTCCGCGCCGCGGCGGCCGATCAGTTGCAGACCTGGGGCGAGCGGGTCGGCGCGGATACCGTGCGCGGCCGCGAGGGCGCCGACCCGGCCGCCGTCGCCTTCGACGCCGTCTCCACCGGTATCGACGCCGGTGTGGACGTGGTCCTGGTCGATACCGCGGGCCGATTGCACACCAAGACCGGGCTCATGGACGAATTGGGCAAGGTCAAACGCGTCGTCGAGAAGAAGGCCTCGGTGGACGAGGTGCTGCTCGTACTCGACGCGACGGTGGGCCAGAACGGTCTCGCGCAGGCCCGTATCTTCGCGGAAGTGGTGGATATCAGCGGTGTTGTCCTGACCAAGCTGGACGGCACCGCCAAGGGCGGAATCGTCTTCCAGATCCAGCACGAACTGGGCGTACCGGTCAAACTGGTGGGCCTGGGCGAGGGCGCCGACGATCTGGCGCCGTTCGAACCCTCCGCCTTCGTCGACGCACTCCTCGGCTAGTTGTCCTGCCCACGAAGGTGAGCTGGATCCGGCTGCTTCCGGCGTGTCGCACAGCGGCCCGGAAACCTCCGCACAGCGTGCGCAACATACCCGAAACATTGGGACGTGATCCATTCACCTAGGTGAAACACCTGGGCGTCACGGATGAAACACCGAGTGAGCACCCTTCAGTAGCAGGCCCGATGTCGCGTGAGCGGCGGGCCAGAGGATGAGGGAGGAAACTGGTGGAAACCGTGATCGGCGCGCCCAACGCCGGCGACACCGCATGGATACTGACGAGCGCTGCGCTCGTCCTGTTGATGACACCCGGGCTGGCGTTCTTCTACGGCGGCATGGTCCGCGGCAAGAACGTGCTCAACATGATCATGATGAGCATCAGCGCGATGGGCGTGGTCACCGTGCTCTGGGTGCTGTACGGCTTCTCGGTCGCATTCGGCACCGACAAAGGCGGACTACTCGGGGACCCCGGGCAGTTCTTCGGCCTGAAGACCCTGATCGCCGGATTCGGCGACGAATCGGCGGGTGTCCCGCTGATCGGGACCATCCCCGCGACGGTCTTCGTCGCGTTCCAGGCGATGTTCGCGATCATCACCGTGGCGCTCATCTCCGGTGCGGTGGCCGACCGCCTGAAGTTCAGTGCCTGGCTGGTCTTCGCCGCCATCTGGGCCACCGTGGTGTATTTCCCGGTCGCGCATTGGGTCTGGGGCGGCGGCTGGATCATGGAGAAGGTCGAGGCCATCGACTTCGCCGGTGGTACCGCCGTACACATCAACTCCGGTGCCGCGGCGCTCGCGCTGGCCATCGTGGTCGGTAAGCGCGCGGGCTGGCCGAAAACTCCCTTCCGTCCGCACAACCTGCCCTTCGTCATGCTCGGTGCCGCGCTGCTGTGGTTCGGCTGGTTCGGCTTCAACGCCGGTTCCGCGGCGGCCGCCGACGGTGTCGCCGGTGCCACCTTCGTCACCACGCTGGTCGCCACCGCCGCCGCGATGATCGGCTGGCTGGTGGTGGAGAAGATCCGCGACGGCAAGCCGACCTCGCTGGGCGCCGCCTCCGGTATCGTCGCCGGCCTGGTGGCCATCACGCCCTCCTGCTCCTCGGTGAACGTCCTCGGCGCGCTGGCCATCGGCGTCATCGCGGGTGTGGTCTGCGCCCTGGCGGTAAGCCTGAAGTTCAAGTTCGGGTACGACGATTCACTCGACGTCGTGGGTATCCACATGGTCGGCGGTATCCTCGGCACGGTGCTGATCGGCTTGTTCGCCGCGCCCGAGGCGCCCGCCGGTGCGGAAGGCCTGTTCTACGGTGGTGATCTCGAGCTGCTGGGCCGGCAGGCCCTCGGCGCGGTCGCGGTTCTGGTGTACTCCTTCGTGATCGCTCTGGTGATCGCGTACGCGATCAAGTTCACCATCGGCCTGCGCGCCGACGCCGAAGCGGAGTCCAACGGTATGGACGATTCCGAACACGCGGAGACGGCATACGATTTCGCTGCACTGGGTGGAACCGCACGTTCGGCCGTCAAGGAGGCATGAATCCCATGAAATTGATCACCGCAATCGTCAAACCGTTCACGCTCGAAGACGTCAAAACCGGCCTGGAGCAGGCGGGCGTATTCGGTATGACCGTGAGCGAGGTCCAGGGATACGGACGGCAGAAGGGTCACACCGAGGTCTACCGCGGTGCCGAGTACTCGGTGGATTTCGTGCCGAAGGTGCGGGTCGAGGTCGTGGTCGACGACGCCACGGTGGACCGGGTCGTGGATCTGATCATCGAGGCGTCGCGTACCGGCAAGATCGGCGACGGCAAGGTCTGGGTCACCCCGGTCGAAACGATCGTCCGGGTCCGGACCGGGGAACGCGGCACCGACGCGCTATAGACCGCTGCGCGCATCGAGCGCGCCGGCGGGTGCACGACGACAACGCGGCCCCGCTCCCACCGATTACCGGTCGGGGCGGGGTCGCCTGCGTGAACGGGTGGTGGTTTCGTTGGCAGACAACCGGCAGGGTCGGGAGCCCGGGCGAACCGGAAAAGCGGCCGCACTGTCGCACGGGGCCGTGGACCTGGTGCGGGCCCGGGATCAACTGCTGGCCGGCGGCGCGCCGCGCCATCCGCGGCTGGACGCCGAATCGCTGCGCGCGGCCCTGGTCGATCTGTACGAACTGTGGCTCACCAGCAAGGGCGCCGAAGTGGGGATAACGCCGGACAGCGGGCTGGCGATCATGGCCGTGGGCGGGCTCGGCCGCCGGGAGATGCTGCCGTACTCCGATCTGGATCTGGTCTTGTTACACGAGGATATGGACCCGAAACGGGTCGCCGAGATCGCCGACCGGCTCTGGTATCCGCTGTGGGACGCGCATATCAAACTCGACCACAGTGTGCGCACCGTCCCTCATGCCCTGAAGGTGGCCTCCGATGATTTGGTGGCCGCGCTCGGCATGCTCGATGCCCGCCACATCGTGGGCGACTCCGATCTCAGCGACCGGGTCGTCGCGGGGATCCGCAAGGACTGGCGCAGCGGAATACGGGGTCGTTTCGACGAACTGGTCGCCGGGGTCCGCGCGCGCTGGGAACGCAGTGGTCAGGTCGCCCACCGCAGCGAGCCGGATCTGAAGAACGGGCGCGGCGGACTACGCGATATCCAGCTGCTGGACGCGCTCGCGATCGCCCAGCTCACCGACGCCATGCCCGGGTTGGGCCCGGACGCGCCCGGTGGTGGTCTCTCCCAGGCCCATCGGCGGCTCCTGGATGTGCGCACCGAACTGCACCGGGTCGCGGGCCGCGCCCGCGACCAGTTGCGCGCCCAGGACGCCGACGAGATCGGGGCCGCGCTGCGTATCGGGGACCGATTCGATCTGGCCCGCACGCTCAGCGACGCGGCGCGCACCGTCGGATATTCGGTCGATGTGGGACTGCGCACCGCGGGTAACGCGCTACCGCGCCGCGGTCTGGCCCGGTTGCGCCGGATGCCGGTGCGGCGGCCGCTGGACGAGGGCGTGGTCGAACACGCCGGAGAAGTGGTGCTGGCCAGGGATGCCCGGCCCCAGCGTGACCCGGGGCTGGTGCTGCGGGTGGCCGCGGCGTCCGCACAGACCGGGCTGCCGATGTCGGCGACGACCCTGAACCGCCTGTCCGAGGACGCTCCGGAGCTGCGGGAACCGTGGCCCAAGGACGCCCTGAACGATCTGCTGGTACTGCTCGGCGCGGGCCGGGGCGTGATCGACGCGGTGGAAGCACTGGACCGGACCGGTCTCTGGGGCAGGCTGCTGCCGGAATGGGGTGCGGTCCGGGATCTGCCGCCGCGTGACGCGCTGCACGTGTGGACGGTGGACCGGCACTCGGTGGAGACGGTGGCCTACGCGAGCGCGCTGAGTACCCGGGTGGCCCGGCCCGATCTGCTGGCACTCGGTGCGCTGCTGCACGATATCGGCAAGGGCCGCGTGGAGGACCACTGTGCGGTGGGTGCCGACCTGGCGACCCATATCGGTCGCCGGTTGGGCCTGTGGCCCTCGGATGTGGAAATCCTCAGCGCCATGGTCCGCCACCATCTGCTGCTGCCCGATGTCGCCACACATCGGGATATCGACGACCCGGACACCGTGCGGTACGTGGTCGACGTGCTGGACAACGATCCGCGGCGGCTCGAACTACTGCACGCGTTGGCCGAGGCCGATTCGCTGGCCACCGGCCCGGGCGTATGGGGCGAGTGGAAGGCCACCCTGATCGGGGAACTGGTCCGGCGCTGCCGCACCGTGATGGCGGGGGAGACCCTGCCCGAACCCGAACCCATCCCCGAGGAGTTGCTGGTCCGCGCCGCCGCCGGCGGTGTGCACGTCGAATTGACGCCGGGCGAGGGGAAATACACCCATATCGCCACCGTGATCGCCCCGGACACCCCTGGACTGCTCTCGAATACCGCGGGCGTACTGGCCCTGCATTCGCTGCGGGTGCTCTCGGCGTCGGTCGGCGGGGCGGGGGATTCGGCGATCAACACCTTCGTGGTGACACCGATTTTCGGCGGTCCGCCGGACGCGGGCCTGCTGCGGCAGGAGATCAAACGGGCCGCGGCCGGGGAGCTGGATGTGCGGGCGGCGCTGGACGCGCGGGAACGAGAGACCCTCGGGGCCGCGCGCCGAGCCCAGGCCGAGCCCCGGCTGCTGTGGGCGGAGACCGCGACACCCGGACAGCTGATCCTGCAGTTGCGGGCCGAGGACCGAATCGGGTTGCTCTGCCGGTTGGCCGCGGTACTGGCGGGTGCGGGCGCCGATGTGCGCTGGGCGAAGGTCGTGACGATGGGCTCGTTCGTGGTGGACGTGTTCTGCGTGGATCTGGGGCAACGATCCGGCCCCGACCGGCGCGCGGAGCTCGAATCGGCGATCCTGACGGTGGTTCCGCGACCGGCTTCGCGCACACCCCCGGAGCCCGAGCAGAACTAGCGTTCGAGACGAAGGTCACCGTTGCGCGTCGATTGCTCACCGTTTGCCAGCGAGTTGCCGATGGTGGGTGATCGGGCCCCTAACATTCGGGTGGTCAGCTGTCGCGCTCATGAGGGGAGCAGGTCGGTGGCAATCCAAGTGGTGACCTCGTCGATCATGACCAGCGATATGACACCGCACATCGCCCGATGTGTAGGTGACGCCTACTGGGTGGTGTCCTGGTTGCCGGGGCGCACGCTCACCGAGCCACAGGCGATGGCCGCGATGAATGTGGCCGCCGCTGTAGCGACCAACGGGCTACCGCCCGACGACGACTGGTCGCGGCTGGACAGCCTCTCCCGCGAACTCGGCCTCACCGGGCGCGAGGCGGCCTATCTGGTCGCTGTGGAACAGCACGACTACCGCCGGGGGTTCTCCACCGAGTACATCGGCGACGCCTCCGGCGCCGCCGGGTCGGGGCCCTCGTAACCCCCGTCCGACACTCCGCCGCTCGATCGCTGCGCTCCTTCGCTCCAGAACCGGGGCGGGCCCCGACCGCGGAGGCCGGCCATCCGGGGCGTGGCCGAGGTGTGTGCGGACGGGCGCCATGGCCGGCCTCCGGGACGGCTGCCCGGCGAGGATCTCCGGTGATGTGTGCGAGCAGTCCGGTGCGGGCCGCGGCCCCGCCGGGCCGCCCGCTACTCTGGGACGCCCATTACCCTGGGACTCAGTGACGTCACTCGAGATCAGGAGCGCGCCAGGTGTTCGAATCCCTATCCGACCGGTTGACCGGTGCCCTGAAGGACCTTCGCGGTAAGGGACGCCTGTCGCCGGCCGATATCGACGCCACCTGCCGGGAGATCCGCTTGGCGCTGCTGGAGGCCGATGTCGCGCTGCCCGTGGTCCGCGGTTTCGTCGCCCGGATCAAGGAGCGGGCCAAGGGCGCGGAGGTCTCGGCCGCGCTGAACCCGGCCCAGCAGGTCGTCAAGATCGTCAACGAGGAACTCGTCGGGATCCTCGGTGGCGAGACCCGGCGCCTGACGCTGGCCAAGACCCCGCCGACGGTGATCATGCTGGCCGGCCTCCAGGGTGCCGGTAAGACCACGCTCGCCGGCAAGCTCGCCAAATGGCTGCGCGACCAGGGACATCAGCCGCTGCTGGTGGCCTGTGATCTGCAGCGCCCGGGCGCGGTGACCCAGTTGCAGGTGGTCGGCGAACGCGCCGGTGTGCCGGTGTTCGCGCCGCACCCCGGCACCTCGATCGGTGGCGGCGAGAACGCCCTCGGGGTCACCGCGGCCGATCCGGTCGCGGTGGCCGAATCGGGTATCGGCGAGGCGCGCGCCAAACAGTACGACGTCGTGATCGTCGACACCGCCGGCCGGCTCGGTATCGACGCCGAACTCATGGCACAGGCCGCCGGTATCCGCGACGCGGTGAAACCCGACGAGACCCTGTTCGTCCTCGACGCCATGATCGGCCAGGACGCGGTCTCCACCGCCGAGGCCTTCCGTGACGGGGTCGGCTTCACCGGTGTGGTCCTCACCAAACTCGACGGCGACGCCCGCGGTGGCGCGGCGCTGAGCGTGCGCAATGTCACCGGCGCGCCGATCATGTTCGCGTCCACCGGCGAGAAACTCGAGGATTTCGACGTCTTCCATCCCGACCGGATGGCCAGCCGCATCCTCGGTATGGGCGATGTGCTCACCCTTATCGAACAGGCCGAACAGGTCTACGACGCGCAGCAGGCCGAGGAGGCGGCGCGCAAGATCGGCAGCGGCGAGCTCACCCTCGAGGATTTCCTCGACCAGATGCTCGCCATCCGCAAGATGGGGCCCATCGGCAATCTGCTCGGGATGCTGCCGGGCGCCGGCCAGATGAAGGACGTACTGGCCCAGGTCGACGATAAACAGCTCGACCGGGTCCAGGCGATCATCCGCGGTATGACCCCCGCCGAGCGGGAGAACCCGAAGATCATCAACGCCTCCCGCCGGCTGCGTATCGCCAACGGGTCGGGAGTCCAGGTCTCCGATGTCAACCAACTGGTCGACCGGTTCTTCGAGGCCCGCAAGATGATGACGATGATGGGCCGGCAGATGGGAATGCCCGGCGCCAACCGTCGTAACAAGAAGCAGAAGGGCAAGAAGGGGAAGAAGGGCGGGCGCGGGCCCACCCAGCCGAAGATGCGCGGCGGTTTCCCCGGTATGCCGGGCCTGCCCGGCGGCGGCGGTATGCCGGATCTGTCCAATATGCCGCCCGGCCTGGATCAACTGCCCCCGGGGCTGGAGAACTTCGATATCTCCAAGTTCAAGTTCCCGGACAAGTGAGCTGTGTTTTTTTGGCGCCGCCTGCGGCGGCGCGGGGTTGAGGCCTCCTTGGTCTCGCCGTTTCGGCCTCGAGACTCGAGCCTTCGGCTCATGCGATGTGCGGTGGGCCGTCCAGAGAGTGCGGCCAATTGAACACCTTCGGCCAAGGGACGAGACGGGCCTCAACCCTTTGAGGTGTCTCGTAAAACTCGACGCATGGGGTTGCGTCGGGATTTGATGTTCGGGGCTCTTGGTTGCGTCGGGATTCGATGCTCCGAGTCCGAGTCCGAGTCCGAGTCCGAGTCCGAGTCCGAGTCCGAGTCCGAGTCCGAGTCCGAGTCCGAGTCCGAGTCCGAGTCCGAGTCCGAGCCCGAGCCCGAGCCCGAGCCCGAGCCCGAGCCCGAGAGCTGGACCGAGACCCAGAGCGGGACCGAGACCCAGAGCGGGACCGGGACCCAGAGCGGGACCGGGACCGGGACCGGGACGGACCGGGGTTGGGGGCGGGACCGGGGAGCGGGGCACAGCGGGCGGGTGCGCATCGGCTGTGCCCCGACGAGTTCGGTCAGCGCCTCCTGCGGCGGCTGAGCAGGAAGGCGATCGTCGCCGCCGAGATCACCAGCACCGCGCCGCCGACGGCCACCCACACCAGCGGCGATACGCCGTCGGCCGCTGTGTCGGCCGCGGCGGCGGGATACGGCGCGCCGGCTTGCTGCGGGTCTGTGCCGAAGGTGCCCGTACTCGCGGAATCGCCGGCGTAGCGCGGCCCCGGCTCGGGCTCGCCGGTGACATCCACCTCCAGCTCGACCGGTACCGGCGCGACCTGGGCCCGCTCGCCGTGCGCGGGGCTCAGCTTCACCGCGATGTAGTACCAGCCCGCCACCGCTTGGTCGTGCATCGTGTGATCGGCAGCCTCCCGGTTCAGGAACCTGATCGGTGTGGTGGCCAGTGCCGGGTCGTTGCTCGGCAGGATGTTCTCGGTCCCGGTGTAGGCGGCGAAATCGGAATCGAGTTCCGCCCGGTACGGGTTGTAGAGCGTGGTGGCGATATTCGAGACATAGTCGATGCCGCGCTCGGGGGTCGCGGCGAACCGCACCCGGTATGCCAGCCCCTGGCCCCACTCCAGTTTCACCCGGTAGAAGACGAATTCGCCGCGTTGCAGGGTATCGGTGTACCGGCCGGAACCGGGCAGGGCGGCCGCGATATTGAACGAGCCCCCGCCGATCGCCGGGACGGCCACCCCGTCCGGTGCGGCGAATTCCACCGCTTCCGGATCCGGTGCGGGTCCCGGATCGGCGATCGCGGGCTCCACACCGACCAGTAATTCCACCGGCAGCTGCGCCGGAGCGTTGTCGGCGACATGAGCCCATTCCAGGGCGAAATAGTAGCGCCCGCCGCCCCGGCACCGGTCGGTGCTCGGACTGCCGGTGTCGGGTTCGGCCGCGCCTGTCCACGCGCTGCCGACGGTCAGCGCCACACCGTCGGTGGAGCGGGTGGCCAGCTCGTTCTCGTAGACATGGCAGTCTTCGCCGTCGGTGCCGTACACCCGAAGGTCGAGGCGGTTGTTCGCGAACACGGCGTCGCCGCCGCGCGGGAAGGACACGGTGGCGCTGAAATAGGCCGTCGCGTCGTCGGGCACGTCCACCGCGTAGTAGCGCGGCGCGCGCTGCCCGAGTACATCCAGGTACTGGCCCGCGGCGGCCACCGGCGCGTCCCGGTAGCCCGCGGTGCCCGCGAGCGGGCTGCCGGTGGGTGCGTAGGTGCGCAGAGCGGTGGCGCTGACGCGCGGAAGCACCTGTGCCAAGGTTCTCCCGTCCACGGCATCGGTATAGGTGCCGCCGGTGGCCTGGGCGATACAGGTCAGCTGGGCGCGTGACGGATCGTCGACACCGAAGCCGATGGCGTGCACCACGATCTCGGCGCCCTGGGCGGACAATTCGCGCGCGACCTCACACGGGTCCGGCGGGGCGCAGGTGTCCAGTCCGTCGGAGACCAGCACGATCGAACGCGGACCCCCCTGGGGCAGGGCCGCGGCGGCGGTCCGCAAGGAGATCCCGATCGGGGTGTAGCCGCTGGGCACGATCCGGTCCGCGGCGCCGGTCAGCGCGGGCCTGTCGAGGGTTTCCGCCGGATGCAGCACCTGGACGTCGCGGCAGCCGGCGTCCTTCTCCGCGTCCGCGGATCCCGTGGATGTGCCGTACACGGTCAAACCGACCTTCGCCGTCGCGGGTGCCGCGGTCACGAACGACCGCACCGCGTTCTTCGCCGCGTCCATCTTGGTGCCGCCGCCGGGGTCGGGCGCCGCCATGGAGCCCGAGGCGTCCAGGACCAGCATGGTCGGCGCGTACTCCGGCTGCTGCGGTGACTGCTGGGCCAGGGCCGGAACCGAGACCGGAACCAGGCCGATCACCCCCGCCGCGGCCGCGGCCAGAAATCTGTTCGAGAATGACACGTGGTCGGTACTCCCATTCGACTCGGCCGCGTCCTGGCCGGATACGGCCGGTCGGACGCTACTCAGACGACTGACCAGTTGCCAACCGGCGGGTCCCCGCCGACGGGACGACACCGCCCCGGCGCCCACCGCCCGCGAGCTCGCGTACCCGGGCGGTTTCCGGGCCGGCCGCGGCGTCTGGCAGAATGAATGACCGTCCTTCTGGACAGTGTCAGCCCGTCTCCGGTCACGTACCGCGCGGCGGTCACACACTTCATTCGCAAAACCGGGCTCGCGAGACCGCGTGAGTCGCTGAATTGCGCCGTGACCACTATGAAAGGCAGATCAGCAGATGGCTGTTCGCATCAAGCTCACCCGTATGGGCAAGATCCGCAACCCGCAGTACCGCGTCGTCGTCGCGGACGCCCGCACCCGTCGTGACGGCCGGGCCATCGAGTCCATCGGCAAGTACCACCCCAAGGAAGAGCCCTCGCTGATCGAGATCGACTCGGAGCGGGCGCAGTACTGGCTGGGCGTCGGCGCGCAGCCGACCGAACCGGTGCAGCGGCTCCTGGAGATCACCGGCGACTGGCAGAAGTTCAAGGGCCTGCCGGGCGCCGAGGGCACCCTGAAGGTCGCCGCGCCCAAGCCGTCCAAGCTGGACCTCTTCAACGCCGCGCTGGCCGCCGCCGACAACGAGCCGGCCGCTGAAGCCGTCACCCCGAAGAAGAAGGCCAAGAAGGACAAGGAAGAGGGCGCCGAGGCGACCGAGTCCGCCGAGGCCGCCGAGTAATGAGCGTCGTCGTCGCCGATGCCGTGGAACATCTGGTTCGCGGTATCGTCGCCAATCCCGATAACGTCCGCGTCGAGCTGATCACCGGTCGCCGCGGGCGCACCGTCGAGGTGCACGTCCACCCCGACGACCTGGGTAAGGTCATCGGCCGGGGTGGCCGCACCGCGACCGCCCTGCGCACCCTCGTCGCCGGTATCGGCGGCCGGGGTATCCGGGTCGACGTGGTCGACACCGACCAGTAGATGGAACTCGTCGTGGGCCGGGTCGCCCGCTCGCACGGTGTGCGGGGCGAACTGGTGGTCGAGGTGCGCACCGACGAACCGGAGGCGCGGTTCGCGCCCGGCGCGGTGCTGCACGGGCGCGCGGCGCGTTCCGCTCAGGTGCGTGACTTCACCGTGGAGTCGGCCCGGGAACATTCGGGCCGGCTCCTGGTGAATCTGGCGGGTGTCACCGACCGGTCCGCCGCCGACGCCCTGCGCGGCACGCTGTTCCTGGTGGACAGCGAGGAACTCGGGCCGTCGGAGGACCCGGACGAGTTCTACGATCACGAACTCGAGGGCCTGCGCGTACAACTCACCGACGGGACCGAAGTCGGCACCGTCACCGAGGTGCTGCATTCGGCAGCCGGTGAACTGCTCTCGATCCGCGCCGCCGCGGACGGGCGGGAGATCCTGGTCCCTTTCGTCACCGCCATCGTGCCGACGGTGTCGATCGCCGACGCGCTGATCGTGATCGACCCGCCCGAAGGCCTACTGGATCCGGAATGAGGTGGCCGGCGTCATGAGGATCGACGTGGTCACCATCTTCCCGGAATACCTGGACCCGTTGCGTACCGCGCTGCTGGGCAAGGCCATCGACAAGGGTGTCGTATCGGTGGCTGTGCACGATCTGCGGCGCTGGACCCACGATGTGCACAAATCCGTCGACGATTCGCCCTACGGCGGCGGGCCCGGCATGGTGATGAAACCCGTCGTCTGGGGGGACGCCCTCGACGCGGTGTGCCCGGACGACGCCCTGCTCGTGGTTCCCACACCCGCCGGCGTTCCCTTCACCCAGGAGACCGCGCAGCGGTGGGCCGGAGAAGAGCACCTGGTGTTCGCCTGCGGCCGCTACGAGGGTATCGATCAGCGGGTGTTCGACGACGCGGCCCGCCGGGTCCGTGTCGAAGAGGTCAGTATCGGGGACTACGTACTGATCGGCGGCGAGGCCGCGGTCTTGGTGATGACCGAGGCGGTGGTCCGGTTGATCCCCGGCGTACTCGGCAATCAGCAGTCGCACGAACAGGATTCGTTCTCCGACGGGTTGCTCGAGGGCCCCGGTTACACCCGCCCGGTGAGCTGGCGGGGACTCGAGGTCCCGCCGATCCTGCTGTCCGGAGACCATGCCCGTATCGCGGCCTGGCGCCGGGAGCAGTCGCTGATCCGCACGCGGGAACGGCGACCGGATCTGCTGCCCGATACGGACTGAGCCGCGCTACCCGGGTGGGGTCACGGTGGCGATACGGAACGGGTGTGCCACAGCGCTGCACCACCGAGCGGGTCGAGCAGGAACCGGACGGCAATGCGAAACCGGCGGAGTACCGGGGCGGCCCGGCCATTCCGCGGCAGGCGCCGAGTCGACGGGCTGGTCTGCACAGTCAGGAAATGATGCCGAGGCGGCGGGCGGTGGCCACAGCCTCGCTGGTGCTGCACGACGAGGTCGCCGAGGCCGCCGTCGTCGGACTCCCCGACGAGTTGCGCGGCGAAGTGCTCGAGGCGTTCGTGGTGCTGCGCGGTGATACCGCCGGCTCCCCGGAACTGGAAGCGCAGCTGCAGACACTGGTGAAGCAGAAGTTCGCCGCGCACGCCTGCCTACCCGCGCCGGGTGCATTTCGTCGCCACGCTGCCCAAGACCCCCAGTGGCAAGGTGCAGCGGTTCCTGTTGCGGCAGCAGGGGCGCGCCGCCGGATGACCGTGCCCGCTGTGCTCGCCCCGGGGGCAGCCGGGGCCGGGCGCGGCCCGGCTGTCGTCGGGCGAATGTAGTGTGCGGGTGGTGACGACAGTGCCGCAGACCTCGGATCCCGAGACCATCCCCACCGACTCGCTTGCAAACCCCGGTACCGGCCCGGTGGTGTCCGGCTCCGTCAGCCGGCGCATCGCCGATGAGCTCTCGGTGCGCGAGAACCAGGTCCGGGCTGCCGTCGAGCTACTGGACGCCGGGTCGACGGTGCCGTTCGTCGCCCGGTACCGCAAGGAGGTCACCGGCGGTCTGGACGACGCCCAGCTGCGTACGCTCGAGGAACGCCTGCACTATCTGCGCGAACTCGACGAGCGCCGGGCCACGATCATCGAATCCATTGGCGGCCAGGGCAAACTCGACGAGGCACTGCACCGGCAGCTGCTGCTCGCCGAGACCAAGGCCCGGCTCGAGGACATCTACCTGCCCTATAAGCCCAAGCGCCGTACCAAGGCTCAGATCGCGCGCGAGGCCGGGCACGAACCCGTTGCCGACGCGCTGCTCGGGAACCCGGACACCGATCCGGCCGGTTACTCCGCCGAACAACTCGAGGGCGCACGCGCCATCCTCGTCGAGCGGTTCGCCGAAGACGCCGATCTGGTGGGCGAACTCCGCGAACTCATGTGGAACCGGGGCCGTCTCACCGCCACGGTACGTCCCGGTAAGGAAGAGGCCGGGGCGAAATTCGCCGACTACTTCGAATTCGGCGAGGAATTCGCAAGCCTGCCCTCGCATCGCATCCTGGCGCTGCTGCGCGGGGAGAAGGAGGAGGTGCTCAGCCTCCACCTCGACCCCGAACCCGCCGATTCCGAGCTCGCACCCGGCGAACGCAGCACCTATGAGGCGCGGATCGCCCAGCGGTTCTCGATCGCCGAGGCCGGTCGCGCCGCCGACGGCTGGCTGCTCGACACCGTGCGCTGGGCCTGGCGGACCAAACTCCAGGTGAGTCTGGGTATCGACACCCGGATGCGGTTGCGGCAGGCCGCCGAACGCGATGCGGTGGATGTCTTCGCCGCCAACCTGCGCGATCTCCTGCTGGCCGCGCCGGCCGGCACCCGCACCACCATGGGCCTGGATCCGGGCTACCGCACCGGAGTCAAGGTCGCCGTGGTCGACGGCACCGGCAAGGTTCTCGCGACCGAGGTCGTGTACCCGCACAAACCGCAGAACCAGACCGAGAAATCGCTGGCGGTCCTCGGCGCCCTGGTGGCGCGGTTCGGCGTCGAACTCATCGCCATCGGCAACGGCACGGCCTCCCGGGAAACCGACGCGCTGGCCGCGCAACTCATCGAACGGATCCCGGAGAACAAACCGACCAAGATCGTGGTGTCCGAGGCCGGTGCGTCGGTGTATTCCGCCTCGGCCTACGCCACCCAGGAACTGCCCGATATGGACGTCTCGTTGCGCGGCGCGGTCTCCATCGCGCGCCGGTTGCAGGACCCGCTGGCCGAACTGGTCAAGATCGAGCCGAAATCGATCGGTGTCGGCCAGTACCAGCACGATGTCTCGGAAACCCTGCTGGCCCGGTCGCTGGGCGCGGTGGTGGAGGACGCGGTGAACGCGGTCGGCGTCGATGTGAACACCGCCTCGGTGCCGCTGCTGGCGCGGGTCTCCGGGGTCACCGGCTCGGTGGCCGAGAGCATTGTGGCGCACCGCGATCAGAACGGTCCCTTCCGCAGCCGCACCGCCCTGCTCGACGTCCCGCGGCTGGGTCCCAAGGCGTTCGAACAGTGCGCGGGCTTCCTGCGGATCCGGGGCGGTGACGATCCGCTCGACACCTCCGCTGTGCACCCGGAGGCCTATCCGGTGGTGCGCCGGATCCTCGATTCCACCGGTACCGGAATCGCCGAGGTCATCGGTAACGGCGCGGTCCTGCGTACGCTGCGCCCGGCCGATTTCATCGATGAGAAATTCGGTGTCCCCACGGTGACCGACATCATCGGCGAACTCGAGAAGCCCGGCCGCGATCCGCGCCCCGAATTCAAAACCGCGGAATTCGCGGCGGGAATCGAGAAGGTCGCCGATCTGGAGCCGGGCATGGTGCTGGAGGGTGTCGTCACCAATGTCGCCGCGTTCGGTGCCTTCGTCGACGTCGGTGTGCACCAGGACGGTCTGGTCCATGTCTCGGCGATGTCGCGGAATTTCGTGCGCGACCCGCGTGAGGTGGTGAAATCCGGTGATGTGGTCAAGGTGAAGGTGCTCGAGGTCGATGTCGCGCGCCAGCGCATCGGGTTGTCGCTGCGGCTCGACGACGAGCCCGGGGCGGGTAAGCCCGAACGCGGTCAGGGCCCCGGCGACCGCGGCCGCGGCCAGGGTGGCCGCGACGGCGGCGCCCGGACCGGTGGCCGCGACGGCGGTGGCCGCGACGGGGGCGCCCGGGGCCAAGGCCGTAACGAGAAGAACCGCGGCGCGCAGGGCAACGGTCAGAATGCCGGTGGCCGCGGTGGCGGTAACGGTGGCGGTCAGGGACGCAATCGCGGGCAGGGCCGGGACGGCCGGCGCGATAATGCACCGGCGAACGGTGCCATGGCCGACGCGCTGCGCCGGGCGGGTTTCGGGAAGTGACCACGAGCTGAATCGGGGGCCGGTATGCGGCAGTGGCTGTCCGAGGACGTGATCGCCGCGGGCCGGCTCCCGCTGCTCTGCTTTCTGTTCGGTTTCATCACCGGGTTCCTGGTGATCCGGGTCAGCGTCCGGCTCATCCGGGCCCGGGTGCGCTGGTGGCCCGGCAACCTGAAGTCCGGCGGTGTGCACATCCACCACATGGTGTTCGGCGTGGTGCTGGTGCTGATCTCCGGTATCGGGATGATCGCCGGAGCCGCGGGGAACAGCACCGGCACGGCGTCGGTCCTGGCGGCCACCTTCGGGGTCGGCGCCGCGCTCGTACTCGACGAATTCGCGCTGCTGTACTACCTGCGCGATGTGTACTGGGAAGAACAGGGTCGGACCTCGGTGGACGCGGTGTTCGTCGCCCTCGCGGTCACCGGCCTGCTGCTGCTGGGTTTCCATCCGCTGTGGTTGCTGGAGATCAACGGTGTGCGACACCAGCCCGGCCTCGGCACGCGGCTGCTCGTCGCCGGATTCGCGGTGGTGAACCTGGCGCTGGCCGCCGTGGTCATCGCCAAGGGCAAGATCTGGACCGGGCTGTTCGGCATGTTCTTCCTGCCGTTGCTGGTCGTGGGCGCGCTGCGGCTCAGCCGGCCGGGAGCCCCGTGGGCGCGCTGGCGGTACGGCAGCAGGCGGCGGCTCAGGTACCGCGCCATCGTGCGGGAACGCCGGTACCGGCGCCCGGTGATACGGGCCAAGATCTTCGTCCAGGACCTGATTGCCGGCAGTCCGGATGTCGATCACGCGCGGTCGGCGGCCGAGGTGGAACTGACGCGTACGGTGGTACCGGCGCCGCCCCCACCGCCGCGGCAGCATCCGCTGCTGCAAGATCTGCACCTGTGGCCGCCCGATCGGGGCGGCGACGCCGAGGAAGCGGAGGCCCCGGCCGGGCCGGTTTCCGAAAGCGACCGCTGATCTGGCACAATGCACAGGTTGCCCTGGGCATGACCCGGGCGCATCCACATTCGGAGCACGAACCGGTCGAGCTTTCGCGCCGCCAGGTTCCTCTGTTCGCGCGACCATCAGAAGGATGATCATGAACACCCTTGATTTCGTCGACGAGAGCTCGCTGCGCAGCGACGTCCCCGACTTCCGTCCGGGCGACACCCTCAATGTGCACGTGAAGGTCATCGAGGGCTCCAAGGAACGTATCCAGGTCTTCAAGGGCGTCGTCATCCGGCGCCAGGGCGGCGGTATCCGCGAGACCTTCACCGTGCGTAAGGTGTCGTTCGGTGTCGGTGTGGAGCGCACCTTCCCGGTGCACAGCCCCACCATCGATCACATCGATGTGGTGACCCGCGGTGATGTCCGCCGGGCCAAGCTGTACTACCTGCGGGAGCTGCGCGGTAAGGCCGCCAAGATCAAGGAAAAGCGCTGACCCGTCGCTGACCGCCGACACCCGTGTGCCGCGCCGCACCACGGTGACCTCGGCGAACGGCATATGTAGCCCGGTGCCACGAATCCGTTGTGGCACCGGGCTACGCTGTTCGCGTGGCAGATGAGAGTTGGTCGGTTTCGGGATCCGATTCCAGGAGCGAACCGCCGAGAAGGCGTCGTGCGCGAAAGCAGGTCAAAGCGAAGCGGCAGCGGCCGTTCTGGCAGGAACTCCCCATCCTGCTGGTCATCGCGGCGATCATCGCCGCCCTCATGGTCACCTTCGTCGGCCGCCCCTATGTCATTCCGTCCCAATCCATGGAACCCACCCTGCACGGGTGCACCGGCTGCACCGGCGACCGGATCTACGTGCAGAAGGTGAGCTACTACTGGAGCGACCCGAAGCCCGGGGACGTGGTCGTATTCGTCGGCCCGCCGTCCTGGAACGACCACTATGTCTCGATCCGTTCCGACAATCCCGCCGTGCGCGGTATCCAGAACTTCTTCGCCTTCTTCGGCCTGGTCCCGCCCGATGAGAACGACCTGGTGAAACGCGTGATCGCGGTCGGCGGCCAGACCGTGGAGTGCTGCGACGAACAAGGCCGGGTCATGGTGGACGGGAAACCCCTGGACGAGCCCTACGTCGCCGACGACTACCCATGGGTCGCGGGCCAGCAGAACGCCGCCTATCCGGTGGGCCGGGTCTTCGGGCCGGTACTGGTACCGCCGGGCCATCTGTGGGTGATGGGCGACAACCGCAACGAGTCGCGCGATTCCCGCGCGCATATCGGCGACGACCTCCAGGGCACGGTGCCCATCGAGAATGTCCGCGGCAAGGCCGTCTTCAAGATCTGGCCGCCCGGCCGGATCGGTCCGGTGACATCGCAGAATCCGCAGTAGGCGCGAGGTTTCCGCGGTCGCTCCGCGGGGAGCGCCGCGCGATCCGGGCAGTAGCGGCGCCGATCACCTTGCCGGACAAGCCGTTCGACCGGGCCGGGACCGGACCTACCGGTACCGCGCCCGATCCGGTGCGCGATAATCGGGCCGTGGTTCCCGATCATCTGTCGCGAGGTGGCCAGTGACACGTAGTAACCGTGCCGCCGGGCGAGGCAACAGCTGGCCGCCGCGGGTGGTGGTCCGCAAGGCCGCGGGCCTGCGGACACTCGATTCGGCGCTGATACGCAGTGGTCTGGGGCCGGTCGCGGGCGTCGACGAGGCGGGTCGCGGTCCGAGCGCCGGGCCACTGGTGGTCGCCGCGTGCGTACTCGCGCCGAAGGCGTCCGCGGCGCTCGCCGGGCTCAACGACTCCAAGAAGCTGACCGAGGCGGCCCGTGAGACGCTGTTTCCGGTGATCAAGAAGTTGGCGCTGGCCTGGAAGGTGGTAGTGATCCCCGCCGCGGAGATCGATGCCATCGGAATCCACGTCGCGAATATCGAGGGCATGCGCCGGGCGGTGGCCGGGCTGGACTGCTCGCCGGGCTATGTGCTCACCGACGGATTCCGGGTGCCGGGGCTGGCGGTACCGTCGCTGCCGGTGATCGGCGGCGACGCCAGCGCCGCCTGTATCGCGGCGGCGAGTGTGCTGGCGAAGGTCACGCGCGACCGGATGATGGTCGAGCTCGACCGGCGCCGGCCGGGCTACGGATTCGCCGAGCACAAGGGTTACAACACCACGCAGCATCTCGAAGCGCTGCGCCGGCTCGGTCCCTGTCCGGAACATCGGCGGTCGTGGCGCACAGTGCGCGAATGCGGCGCGCCGATACCCGCGGCGGCCGAATCACTGGCGCTCGCGACTGCGGAGGCCGGCGGCGCCGCCTGACCGGGGGCCGCGCGGCCGCGCCCGGCCCGCCGCACGGCGCGGCGACGGTGTGCAGTCCGGCCCACGGTGACATGCCCGGGCGCGATGAGCGATGATGTGAGCAGACGCAAGGCGGCGAGAAGGAGGACGTTCCACCAGATGAGTGCCGAGGACCTCGAGAAATACGAAACCGAGATGGAGCTCTCGCTCTACCGGGAGTACAAGGACATCGTCGGTCAGTTCTCGTACGTGGTGGAAACCGAACGCCGCTTCTATCTGGCCAACTCGGTGGAGCTACGACCGCAGAACGCCGACGGCGAGGTGTACTTCGAAGTACGGATGAGCGATGCATGGGTCTGGGATATGTACCGGCCCGCGCGCTTCGTCAAACACGTCCGGGTGATCACGTTCAAGGACGTGAACATCGAAGAGCTGGAGAAGCCGGACCTGCGGCTACCCGAATGAGCCGCCGCGGCCGGTGAGTTCCTCCGGGTCGTACCCCGGAGGAACTTGTCCACAGGCCACGGGTTGTCCACAGACCACTTGTTTGCGCAGGTCGGTGCGGTGGGATCGGTGCGCCGGTGGCAGATGCTGGGCACGTGGGACACAACACGGCGCTCGGCGCCCAAGGGGAGGAACTGGCGGCCAGATACCTGCAGGCCGCCGGTATGGAGATCGTCTGCCGTAACTGGCGGTGCCGGTACGGCGAACTGGACCTGGTGGTCCGCGACGCGGGAGTGACCGCCTTCGTCGAGGTGAAGACCAGGTCCGGGCTCGGAGACGGGACACCGGCCGAGGCCGTCACCTACGCCAAACGGCAGCGGATCCGCCGCTTGGCGCTGCTCTGGCTCACCGAACAGGACGGCCCCTGGCAGCGGATCCGTTTCGATGTCGTCTCCATCGTGCTCCCGCGGACCGCCGAGCCCGTGATCGAGTACCTGCGGGCGGTGTTCTGATGCCGCTGGGCAGGGCCTGCTCGATCGCGGTGCGTGGGATCGACGGCCAGGTCGTCGAGATCGAGGCCGATATCGGTCAGGGGCTGCCGTCGGTGCATCTGGTGGGTCTGCCCGACGCATCGCTTCAGGAATCCCGGGACCGGGTCCGGGCAGCCGTCGCCAATACCGGCGAGAAATGGCCGGATGGCCGGGTGATTCTGGCCCTGTCGCCGGCGACGCTGCCGAAGGTGGGCTCGGTCTACGATCTCGCGCTGGCCGTCGCGGTCCTGCACGCGGCCGATATCGTGCCCTCCGAGCGGCTCACGGGCACCGTGCTGCTGGGCGAACTCGCCCTCGACGGGCGGTTGCGCCGGGTCCGGGGCGTCCTGCCCGCCGTGCTCGCGGCACGCCGGGCCGGTCGCAAGACGGTGGTGGTCCCCGAGGCGGCCCTGCCGGAAGCGGGGCTCGTTGCCGGAATCCGGGTGCTGGGCGCACCGACACTGCGCGCCGCCATCGACTGGTTACGGGGCGAAGGCGGCCTGGAGGAGTCACCGGGAGTGCTCCCACCACCCTCGAGCGTCCCGAGCGGAGATCTGCGGGATGTCGCCGGACAGCACGAAGCGCGCTGGGCGCTGGAGGTCGCCGCGGCCGGTGGGCACCATCTGCTGCTCACCGGAGCCCCCGGGATCGGGAAGACCATGCTGGCCCAGCGCCTGCCCGGAGTGCTGCCGCCGCTGTCGGAGGACGAGGCGCTCGAGGTCACCGCCGTCCATTCGGTCGCCGGCACGCTCTCCGACGAACAGCCGCTGATCACCAGCCCGCCGTTCGTCGCCCCGCACCATTCGACCTCGGTGAGTGCCATGGTGGGCGGTGGTTCGGGGTCGGCGCGGCCCGGTGCGGTGAGCCGCGCACACCGCGGGGTGCTGTTCCTGGACGAATGCGCCGAGATCGGTGCCAAGGTGCTCGAGGCGATGCGGACACCGCTGGAGGAGGGCGAGGTACGGATCGCGCGGCGCGACGGGGTGGCCCGCTATCCGGCGCGATTCCAGCTCGTACTCGCCGCCAACCCCTGCCCTTGCGCCCCGGCCCGCGATGTGGACTGCATCTGTGCCCCGCTCGCCCGGCGCCGGTACCTCGGCAAACTGTCCGGTCCCCTGATGGACCGCATCGATATCTGGTTGCAGATGCATCCGATATCGGGTGCCGGTCTGGCGGCGGCGGAATCGGAGGACAGCGCGACCGTGCGCGGCCGGGTGATCGCCGCCCGCGCCGCCGCCGTCGCCCGGTGGCGCGACGAGGGATGGCGTACCAACGCCGAGGTCCCGGGGTACGCCCTGCGCCGACGGTTTCCCCTACCCGCGGAGACGACGGCTCCGGTCGAGGCGGCGCTGCGACTGGGCCGGATCTCGGCGCGGGGCGCCGACCGGGCGCTGCGGGTCGCGTGGACCGTCTGCGATCTGCGCGGCGGCGAGATGCCCACCGCACACGATGTGATGCAGGCTCTCGACTTCCGGCAGCGGAGTCCACAGTGAACGCGGCCGGAATCGGCTCGCCGGCCCGCCGGGGGACCGTCGGCGAGCAGGAAGAACGGCAGCTCGCCTGGGCGTATCTGTCCCGAGTGGTTCTCGGGCCGTGCCCGGCGCTCACGGCCCTGATCGACTCGGTCGGGGTATGCGAGGCGGCGCGGGCGGTCCGGGAACGCGCGCTTCCGCCGGTGCTGCGCGCCGCGACCGAGCGGCGGCGGGAACTGGACACGGCCGCGCGGGATCTGGAGGTCATCCGCGCCGGTGGCGGGCGGCTCGTCACCCCCGACGATCCCGAATGGCCGGCCTGGCGGATGCTGGGTCTGGGTCAGCTCACCCCGGGCCGCGACCCGGACGGTGCGGTGCCGCTGGTGTTCTGGGTCCGGGGCGGCCGGGATCTCGGCGAACTCACCGAGCGCGCGGTGGCGGTGGTGGGCGCTCGGTGCAGCACCGGATACGGCGACCGGGTGACCGGTGAGATCGCGGGAGAACTGGCCGTCCGCGGATGGACGGTCGTATCCGGCGCCGCCTTCGGTGTCGACGGTACGGCGCACCGGGCCGCGCTCGCGGTCGGCGGCGCCACCATCGCCGTGCTGGCCTGCGGCGCCGACCGGCCCTACCCCGCCCAGCACGACCGCCTCATCGCCCGGATCGCCGAAACCGGTCTGGTGGTCAGTGAATACCCGCCGGGTACGGTCGCGCGCAAACACCACTTCCTGGCCCGGAATCGGCTGATCGCCGCCCTGGCCGACGGTGTGCTGGTGGTCGAGGCCGGATTGCGCAGTGGCGCCCGCAACACGGTGAAATGGGCCCGCCGGATCGGTCGTCCCGCGCTAGCGGTGCCGGGATCGGTGAATTCGGCGGCCTCCGCGGGTTGCCACCGGATGATCCGCGACGGGGAAGCGACCCTCGTCACCGGTCCGGAGGACGTACTCGCCGATATCGCGCCCCTGCACCTACCGCTGACCACCGGTTCGGCCGGTACCGACCATCTCAGCGATACCGAGGCCCGCGTGCTGGCGGCCCTACCCGCTACCGGCGGCCGGTGGCCGCACGATATCGCAGCAGCGACCGGGATCGCGGCGGCCGAGGTCCGCGCGGCACTCGTCGCGCTCGACCTGGCGGGAGTGGCCGGTCGCGGCGAGGTGGGCTGGTACCGGCCGGCCCGGGCAGTGGAGAGCGACGGGTGAACACCTCGTTCGAGCGACGTTCTCGAGCGCTGTACGCGGGGCTGTAGGTAGTGCCACCCGCTGTGGTTCCGGGCCGGGGCCCTGCATCCATCTCGTCCTGTCGCCGGGCGACAGCCTCGCCGGGATGCGAACTCGCCAGGGCGCCGATATCAGGTGTTTCGATTGCGGCCCGATGAATTCGTCGACCACTGGCATGGCTGGTACGACTGGCGCGCAGCCGACCGAAGCCGAGATCAACAGCGCAACTACCCGCCGTCGGCCGGCGGATCCACCGCTGCCACGGATACCACCCCGACGCACGCGGCGAGTTCGGCGCGCTGAGGCGGGGCGAATCTCCATCGGGCATCTCCAGCAGAACCTCATCGCGCGTCGCCGCTGCCACGGGAGGGAGCAGGGGACGGTGCTTCCGCTTCGCCTGCGGAGCGGAAGCACATCGGGAGGTGGCCGTCGAGCCGGGGGCCGGCATCCGCTCGACTGCGGTCGATACGCGATCGGAGCCGGCCGCTGTCGGCGAAGTCGAGCCGGTGCCGGACCCGCGTGTGCGCCACACCAGCAGTCAGTGGTGGCCGACCGGAACGAGACGGCCGGGGTGGCGTCCGAATGCGGTCAGGGCGGTGTGTGCATGGGATCGGCGTCGGTGGGTGCGAATGCATGTGCAGCCGGCGCGGTCCGGTGGGTGCGGCCGCGGTCGCGAGGCGTGGCTTCGCCGGTTGTGCGTGGCGGATGTGTACGAGCTGCCAACGGATATCGGCGCGTGGGCTTGCGGTTCGAAGGCGATCGGACGACGGTGGGACGGTGCGTGAGTTGCCCGAGGATCTGGAGGCGCTGCTGACCGAATACGGGCGGCATCTGCGGCTCGGTCGCAACCGGTCGGCACATACGGTGCGCGCCTACCTCGGCGATATCCGGTCGCTGTTGGCGCATCTGGTCGACCATGCCGCCGACGCCTCGGTGCGTGAACTGGACCTGCCGGCCATGCGCGCGTGGCTGGCAGCGCACGCGGAGCGCGGCGCGGCCCGCACCAGTATGGCTCGGCGGGCGTCGGCTGCGCGGGCGTTCACCGCCTGGCTGACCCGGACCGGCCGGCTGACCGTGGATCCCGGGCTCCGGCTCGCCGCGCCCAAGGCCCACCGCAGCCTGCCCGCCGTCCTCGGTCAAGAGCAGGCGGGCCGGGTGATGAACGCCGCGGAATCGGGTGCCGCACAGCACGATCCGATGGCGCTGCGGGATCGGCTCATCGTCGAACTGCTGTACGCCACCGGAATCCGTGTCGGCGAACTGTGCGGACTCGATATCGACGATATCGATCGGGAACGACGGCTGGTACGTGTCCTGGGCAAGGGCAACCGGGAGCGATCGGCACCGTTCGGCGGCCCCGCCGATCACGCGGTGGGTGAATGGCTGCGCTACGGGCGGCCCGTCCTGGCCACACCAGATTCCGGCCGCGCGCTGCTCCTGGGCCGACGGGGCCGGCGCCTCGATCAGCGGCAGGCCCGGACAGTGGTGCACGCGGTGGTGTCCGCTGTCCCGGGCACCGCCGACCTGGGACCACACGGCCTCCGCCATACGGCGGCCACGCACCTGCTGGAAGGCGGCGCGGATCTGCGGGTGGTACAGGAACTGCTGGGTCACGCCAGCCTCGCGACCACGCAGCTCTACACCCACGTCTCCATCGACCGTCTGCGAAAAGCCCACGACCAGGCCCACCCCCGCGCCTGAACCGCTGTTGGTGGGGCGGGGATTCCGTGACCGGGCACATCCGCCGCTTGGGCTGCTGTGGTGGGTCGGGAATTCGATGACCGGGCACATTCCCCCGCTCGGGCAGCCGTCGGTGGGCCGGGATTTCCATTGGTCGAACGCCGCCGGGTGCCGCCCGTCTGCCCGGCTCCTCGTATCGCTGACTCCTACAACGGTTTGGGCGATCCACCGACTTCCTCGTTCTGCGCTGCCTCGGAAGATCCGGATTTCCCGACCGCCGACCTCGCGCCGGCCCCGCGGGAATTCGGGTTCGGGGACGATATCGCCGTGTGTGCCCGACGCTGGGAGAACCGGACCGGGCTCGAAGTCGCGGTGACACCTGGCTTCGCCGCGGCCTCAGTGTTGACCTCAGCGGCACCGCCGCACTGCCCTCGAAGGGCGACGACCGGCCGGTCGGCCTCGAACTCAGGGGGTACCTTCGATCGGCGCGCTCGGTGGGTGAACGGTCCGGCCCGCATACCGGCCTCGTTGCCGACCACGAGCCGGCCGGGAGTCGATCCGGCGGCCCCTCTACGACCCGGTGGCTGGATTCGCCGCGGTACGGCGCTTACGCTGTCCAGCGGAGCCGCCCTACCGCGGCCGACCGGCATTTCGGGAGGTGAGCGTGCAGACCACGACCGGCACGGTCGCCCGATGAGTGCCGCGCGAGAGGACACAGACCGCGCGGGGGAACCGGTCGACTACCGGTTCACGCTCGCCAACGAACGGACCTTCCTGGCCTGGATCCGCACCGCGCTCGGGTTGCTGGCCGGTGGGGTCGCGGTGCACGCGGTGGTGCAGGAACAGTGGAATGTCGATTTCCGTACCGCGTTGGCCGTCAGCTGTCTGCTGCTGTCGGTGGTCCTCGCGGTCGGGGCGTATGTGCACTGGCGGCGGGTTCGCGACGCGATGGAGGAAGGGCGGCCGCTGCCGGGCACGGTGCTGGTGCCGGTGCTGGCCGCCGGGACCGCGTTCGTGGCGGTTCTCGCCTGCGTAGCCGTACTGCTGCACTGAGGACGGGACGTGACCGAATCGACCGAGACCCGGCTCGCCGCGGAGCGGACGGCGCTGTCGTGGCGGCGCACCTGTCTGGGGTGTCTGGTGGTCGATCTCCTGCTCCTACGTCTCGTGCTCGAGGAGGGGTGGGATCCGGCCGCGCTCCTGCCGGGTATCGCCTGTCTCGTCCTGCTGTCGGTCGCCGCCCTGGGCTACCGGCGCAGTCGCCGGCTTCGCGTCGGCCCGGCCGGCGCCGCGTCGGCCACCATCGGCTCGGTCACCCTCGCCATGGCGGTTGTCGCACTGGTCATCGTCGGTTACGTGATGGTGCATCCCGGCCCGCCCGGCTGAGGAATACGATGGCCGGTCCCGGTGTCGGCGCACCGGAGCCGCCACATTCGGTCTGGTCTTCCGCCGATCGACTCGGCCGCTCATCCGTCGGCCGGGGGTATGCCGTGCTCCACCGGCTTCAGCCTGATCGGCGTCCTCCGCAGCAGTCCGAGCGGGTCGAGGTATTCGCGGGACGCGTGCGCGGTGCTCTCCCGGCGCAGGCCCCAGTGCAGGCAGGCCGGCACCGGGCACCCGGCGTGGCCCGTGGCCAGTTCACCGATCCGCGCGCCCCGGGTGACCCGGCGGCCCACCGGGACCTCGGCCTCCACCGGTTCGTACGTGGTCCGCAACCCACCGTCGTGCAGTATCGCCACCACCGGTTTGCCCGCCACCTTCCCGGCGAAGACCACGACGCCCGGCCCGGCCGTGTAGACCGCCTGACCGGGCGCCCCGGCCAGGTCCACCCCGCGATGGCCCGGCAGCCAGTCGTGGTCCGGCGGGTCGAACGGCCGGGCGACCACCGGGCGCGGGCGCAGCGGCCAGTCGAACCCGGTCTCCGGGGCCGCCGCCGCGGAACCGGAGGACAGCAGGGCGGCGACCGCGAGGACCACCCCCGCGATCCCCAGGCCCGCCCTGCCGGACCGAGCGGGCCCCCGCGGTGCGCTGGGTCCGGCTGCGCTGGGTCTTACCGCCCGCGGTCGGGGCATGGACATGCTTCCGGTACCGGTCGTGGTGCGAGCCGGATAAGTTCGTGCACCAGATCTTTCAGCAGGGGGAGAACCCGGCACAGCGCGCCCGAACCGGTGGCCGAGCCCGAATTCGAGCCCGTCCCGCAGCCACCGGCCCGGCTCGACCCGGCCGGTGACCGGTGGGCCACCTCGTTCGACTGCCCGGCATCCGGTTCGGCGGGCAGGGTTTCCTCACTGAGGGGCAGGCCGGGCGGGGCATCGATGGGCGTGGCAGTCGAGGAAACCGCGGTCGATTCCGGGCCGCCGGTGCCGACTGCTCCGATAGCAGCCGCGTCCGGGCCGGAAACTGCAGCGGTGAGCGAGAAGTCGCTTCCCTGCAACGACGTAGGAATTCCGCCCGCCTGCAGGGTGATCCAGCCGGTATTCGCCAGGCCGGTACCGGTCGTCGTCGGGTCACCCGCGGAGCCGCGGTGCGCGACCGCGGTGGCATCGCCCGAATGCGCGGCGGCCGTGGGGCCCGGACCGAGCGGAACCGCGAGGAACACCGTGGTGAGCGCGGCGCCGATCAGGCCGGCCGGTCTCCGGCGCCGGCCCGTGGGTCCGCGGCGGCTCGATCGATGCCGTGGCGTGCCGGAACTGGACAGGTGACGGCCGTCCGCGTCGGGCCGGCGGACCGGGTTCCGCCCGGGAGAACGCCGGAGGTGGCGGTCCGGCGTGTGCCGTGCCGGTGCGTCCCCGGGAAACGGTGTCGAGCGAGGTCGGATCGTGGGAAAGCGGGTCGTGCGTATCGGGGCGGTCCGCTGCGACCCGCGCGCACCGTCGAGCTGTTCCGCGCCGGTCTCGGTGTGGCCGCTCGGGCGGGATTCGGCCGGCCGCTGGGCCATCCTTCGCTCGTACCGCCTGGCCCGGCGGGCCAGATCACTCGGTCCCGGGGCCGGGGGCGCCCCGGACGCCGCGCGCTCTCCGGCGGGGGCGTGGGGCGACGCCCGGTGCCGACCGGCGGTCCGTCCGGGCTGGCGATCTCTCCGTGCGTCGGAGTCGTCCATCGAGACCGTGGCCGTGCCGCGTGCTCGACCGGTGCATCGCCCGGCACCGCGGCCGTGGTAGATGTCCCGGCGCGTGGTGCATCGTGGCCATGCCGGTAGGGGCCGGGTCGGGTGGTCGGCCGCGGTCGCCGGTTTGTCGCGGCGCGCGATATGGGGCCAGCTCCGCGGCGCGGGCGGGAGGTCCGGGTCCATCGCGGTCGCTCCGATGGTCTCGGTGGCAGTGGTTGTACAGGTCATATGCTCAGCCTGCTCGGGCTGTGAGCTGCGCGGAACCCGCAATTCCGGCACCTGTGGACAACTCACCTTCTGTGAACAACCAATGTTCCACACCGACGTCCGGCTCGCGTGGTCCGCGAGCGATACGACCGGGCGATTTCCGGTTCGCGCAGCCCACGCCGTAAACTGTCCAAGCGGTCTGTGTTCGCACCGACCGACTTCGCGCACCACCGTGCTTGTTCATCGCGCTGCCCCACCGAGTTCCTGCCGGAACCGGGGAAGGCCGGCGTATTCCGGAACAGGGGATGTCTCGGCTGGTCCCGATCACCGATCGGGTCCGAGCGTCTTGTGGTGCCAGGGCAGCAGGCCGCCGGCCCGCTGCGTCAACCGGCAACGAAAGAGAGATACGAGAGCCATGGCTGTCGTAACAATGAAGCAGCTGCTCGACAGCGGCGCGCATTTCGGGCACCAGACCCGTCGCTGGAACCCGAAGATGAAGCGGTTCATCTTCACCGACCGCAACGGCATCTACATCATCGATCTGCAGCAGACGCTGACCTACATCGACAAAGCCTACGAATTCGTCAAGGAGACGGTCGCCCACGGCGGCACCGTTCTGTTCGTCGGCACCAAGAAGCAGGCGCAGGAGTCCATCGCGGCCGAGGCCACCCGGGTCGGGATGCCCTATGTGAATCAGCGCTGGCTCGGCGGCATGCTCACCAACTTCTCCACTGTGCACAAGCGCCTGCAGCGTCTCAAGGAACTCGAGGCGATGGAGCAGACCGGTGGTTTCGAGGGTCGCACCAAGAAGGAAATCCTCATGCTCACGCGTGAGATGAACAAGCTGGACCGCACCCTCGGCGGTATCCGGGATATGCAGAAGGTGCCGTCGGCCATCTGGGTCGTCGACACCAACAAAGAGCACATCGCCGTCGGCGAGGCGCGCAAGCTGAACATCCCGGTCATCGCGATCCTGGACACCAACTGCGATCCCGACCTGGTCGACTACCCGATCCCGGGTAACGACGACGCGATCCGTTCGGCCGCGCTGCTCACCAAGGTCGTCGCTTCCGCGGTGGCCGAGGGCGTGCAGGCCCGTGCCGGCCGTTCCGGCGGCGACGACAAGCCCGAGGCGAGCGCCGCCGAGCCGTTGCCGGAGTGGGAGCAGGAGCTCCTGGCGCAGGCCACCCCGAGCACCGAGGCCCCGGCGGAAGCTCCGGCCGAGGCGCCCGCGGAGACTCCGGCCGACGCCTGAGTCGTCACCTCGCGTTCGGCGGCCGCTCACCGGCCGGTGCCATGGTGAGCGCCGCCGGACCGCACTTCCCACAGTGGTGGTCACGGCTCGCCGAGTCGTGACCACCACTGCCCGGTACCAGACTTTCTCGAAGGAGGCTCGCCCCCGATGGCGAACTACACCGCCGCTGACGTGAAGCGGCTGCGGGAGCTCACCGGCTCCGGAATGATGGATTGTAAGAACGCGCTGGTCGAGACCGAGGGCGATTTCGACAAGGCCGTCGAGCTGCTGCGCATCAAGGGCGCGAAAGATGTCGGTAAGCGCGCCGAGCGCACCACCGCGGAAGGCCTGGTCATCGCCAAGGACGGCGTGATGGTCGAGATCAATTCCGAAACCGACTTCGTCGCCAAGAACGCGGAGTTCCAGGCGCTGGCCGATAAGATCGCCGCCGCCGCCGCGGCCGCGAAGCCCGCCGATGTGGACGCGCTCAAGGCCGTGCCCCTCGACGGCCAGACCGTCGACGAGGCCCTGCAGGCGCTGGCCGCCAAGATCGGCGAGAAGCTGGAGCTGCGTCGCGTCATCTCCTTGGACGGCCCGGTCGCCACCTACCTGCACAAGCGTGCGTCGGATCTGCCGCCGGCCGTCGGCGTGCTGGTCGAGTACACCGGTTCCGGTGAGGCCGCCGCCGAAGCCGCCCGTGGGGCGGCCATGCAGGTCGCCGCGCTCAAGGCAAAGTACGTCACCCGCGACGAGGTTCCCGCCGATATCGTCGAGAACGAGCGTCGCATCGCCGAGCAGACCGCCCGCGAAGAGGGTAAGCCGGAGGCCGCGCTCCCGAAGATCACCGAGGGCCGCGTCAACGGCTTCTTCAAGGACGTCGTCCTGCTGGAGCAGCCATCGGTCACCGACAACAAGAAGACCGTCAAGGCGCTGCTGGACGAGGCCGGCGTCACGGTCACCAGGTTCGCTCGCTTCGAGGTCGGCCAGGCCTGAGCCGATCCTCGACTCCGGAGGAAACCCCCGTCGCGGTGGACGCGGCGGGGGTTTCGTTCTGAGATCGGCCGCCCAGGGGCCCGAGTACCGGAGGCCGTGGGCGGGTAGGGCAGGATAGAAGCCGCTTTCCGTTGGTGCCGCGCCCGCTGTGCCATTCGCGCTCGGGTCGGCCCGGCCGGGGCAGCGGGTGGCCCCGGACCTCGGCGGCCACCACGTTCGCCGACACCATGAGCACGACCGACCGTGAACACACCGATTGCCGAAGGAGACGCCAGCCGATGACGTACCCGGGGACCGACCGCCCAGGATATCGCCGGGTACTGCTGAAACTCGGTGGTGAGATGTTCGGCGGCGGCGCGGTGGGGCTGGATCCCGACGTGGTGGAGACCGTGGCGGAGCAGATCGCCGAGATCGTCGGCTCCGGCGTCCAGGTCGCGGTCGTCATCGGCGGCGGCAACTTCTTCCGTGGCGCCGAACTCGAGGAACGCGGTATGGAGCGGGCGCGGTCCGATTACATGGGCATGCTCGGGACCGTGATGAACAGTCTGGCGCTGCAGGACTTCCTCCAGCAGCAGGGTGTGGATACCCGGGTGCAGACCGCCATCACCATGGGCCAGGTCGCCGAGCCCTACCTGCCGCTGCGCGCCAAGCGGCATCTGGAGAAGGGGCGCGTCGTGATCTTCGGCGCCGGTATGGGAATGCCGTACTTCTCCACCGACACCACCGCCGCGCAGCGCGCGCTGGAGATCGGTGCGGAGGTGGTACTCATGGCCAAGGCGGTCGACGGTGTGTTCAACGCCGATCCGCGGCTGGATCCCGACGCCACCATGTACCACGAGATCACCCATAAGGAAGTGATCGAACGCGATCTGAAGGTCGCCGACGCGACGGCGTTCAGTTTGTGCATGGACAACCAGATGCCGATGCTGGTGTTCAATTTGTTGACCAAGGGCAATATCGCCCGAGCGGTGGCCGGTGAGAAGATCGGCACATTGGTTCGATCCTGATACCGCGGGCCCGCGGGTCATGACGATGACGACGCAGTGGAGGAACGGTCGTGATTGAAGAAGCGCTCTTCGACGCCGAGGAGAAGATGGAGAAGGCCGTCTCGGTGGCGAAGGACGATCTCGGCAGAATCCGTACCGGGCGCGCGAATCCGGGGATGTTCGCCCGGGTCGTGGTCGACTATTACGGAGCGCCGACCCCGATCACCCAGATGTCGAGTATTACCGTTCCGGAGCCGCGGATGGTGGTGGTCAAACCCTACGAGCAGGCCCAGCTGGGTCCGATCGAAACCGCGATCCGCAACTCCGACCTGGGCGTGAACCCGACCAACAACGGTGACATCCTGCGGATCAGCATTCCGCAGCTCACCGAGGAGCGCCGCCGGGAGCTGGTCAAACAGGCCAAGCAGAAGGGCGAGGACGCCAAGGTCGCGATCCGCAATGTGCGCCGCAAGGCCATGGAGGAGCTGGGCCGGATCCAGAAGGACGGCGAAGCCGGCGAGGACGAGGTCGGGCGCGCCGAGAAGGAACTGGACAAGACCACTGCCAGATACGTCGGCCAGATCGACGAACTGGTGAAGCACAAGGAATCCGAATTGCTCGAGGTCTGAGCGGTGCCCGGGCGGTGAGCCCGTCGTCTCCGCGGTGGTACCTTGCGCAGGCGCGCCGGTCGTGCCGGCCCGGCGCGCAGGACGTCCGAGAGCGGCACGAGCGGTAGGTGCCGCGCGGAATGCGGTGTTCGTAGCGAACGGGCACCGGACCGGCGGTCACCCGGCCCCCTGGCCGGTGAACTGCCGCACAATGGGAAACAGCGGAGCGAGCGTCGCCCGCGACGGGTGGGAACGAACGGAACGACGACGAGTTGAGCGACGGGACAATCGTGGCCGAGAAAGCCGCCGCGACCGGTGCGGCCCGACCGCAGCCGCCGGCCGAGGGCATATCCGAACCGACACCGGCACCGACCGGAGCCTCCAGCGGCGCCGAGCGCCGGGGGTCGCGCGCCGGCCGGAACTTACCCGCGGCCCTGGCGGTCGGCACGACCCTCGGGGTGTTGTGCATCGCCGTCCTGCTGTTCGTGCCCAAGGTGTTCATCGGCGTCGCCGGGGTCGCGGTCGGTATCGCCACCTGGGAGGTCGCCAAGCGGCTGCGGGAAGCCGATGTGCTGGTACCGCGCATTCCGTTGATCGTCGGCGGTCAGGCGGTGTTCTGGCTGGGCTGGCCGTTCGGTCCGGGCGGGGTGACCGGGGCGTTCGCGGCGACGGCGCTGGTTTGCATGGTCTGGCGATTGTTCGACCACGGTCTGCGCACCGCCCCGCGCAATTTCCTGCGCGATACCGCCATCACGGTGTTCACCCTGGCGTGGATCCCGCTGCTGGCCTCGTTCGCGGTGCTGCTCCTGCTCGAGGAGCCGGACGGCAATCTGCGGGTGCTGACCTTCATGATCCTGGTGGTGTGCTCCGATGTCGGCGGTTATGTCGCCGGGGTGCTGTTCGGCCGCCATCCCATGGTGCCGTCGATCAGCCCGAAGAAGTCCTGGGAGGGTTTTTGCGGTTCGCTGATCTTCGCGATCATCGGCGGCCTGCTCACGGTTACCCTGCTCCTCGAAGCCAATTCCATGATCGGTGTGGTGCTCGGTATCGGCCTGGTCGTCGTGGCGACGCTGGGAGATCTGGTCGAATCGCAGATCAAACGCGAGCTGGGCATCAAGGATATGGGCACTATGCTGCCCGGGCACGGCGGCATCATGGACCGGCTCGATTCGATGCTGCCCTCGGCGTTCGTGTCGTGGCTGGTGCTCAGCACTCTCCTCTAAGGTCAGTCGCGGTGCACGGCCCGGCGCAGCTGCACGATGCGGACCCCGCCCACCAGCGCCATCACCAGGGCTCCGGCGATCACCGACAGCAGGATCGTCACGCCCAGCGGTAGCGAGAAGTTCCAGAAGAGCATCTCGACCTCGGTGCTCTCCGAATTCTGCAGGATGAAGATCAGCAGGACGATACCGAGCAGCGCCGCCACGATCAGCGCGACCCAGGCATTGCCCACCCGGGACTTCTCCACCTCCTTGTGTCGATGGGTGTCGACCGCCGGTCTGCGGCCGGTAGCATCGGGTGCGGGTTTCCCTCCGGTGGGTGCGCCCGGGAGGGTCGCGGGTGGCTCTTTCGGTAGCGCGTGGGTCTCGGGTGTCGGTTCGTCAGAAGTCGCCATATATCGATGATTCCCGACAGCTATCGACTGCGCACGGATTTCCGGCCCGCCGGTCGATATCGGCCCGGCTCCCGTCGCGGGATGGCTCGGCACGGGTCACATTCACCGAGATGACACACTGGTAGGACTATGATCGCCTCTTTGCCCCTGGTTTTCGACGCACCGCGCCGTGGGATGCCGCCGCGCCATCTGGCCGACCTCGACGCCGACGGCCGCCGTGCCGCGATGGCCGAGCTGGGTCTGCCGACGTTCCGCGCCGACCAGATCGCGCGCCAGTACTACGGGCGGTTGCAGGCCGATCCGGCGGATATGACCGATCTACCGGCCGCGGTCCGGGAAAAAGTGGCGGAGGCGTTGTTCCCGCCGCTGCTCACACCGGTCCGGCAGATCGCCTGTGACGCCGGGGAGACCCGGAAGACGCTGTGGCGTGCCGGGGACGGGACCCTGTTGGAAAGCGTGCTCATGCGTTACCCGGATCGGGCCACGCTGTGCATCTCCAGCCAGGCCGGCTGCGGTATGGCCTGTCCCTTCTGCGCGACCGGGCAGGGCGGGCTGAACCGCAACCTCTCGACCGCGGAGATCGTCGATCAGGTCCGCGCCGCCGCGGCCGATCTACGCGACGGAGCCGTCTCCGGCGGGCCCGGACGGCTGTCGAACATCGTGTTCATGGGGATGGGTGAGCCGCTGGCCAACTACAAGCGGGTGGTGAACGCGGTACGCCGCATCACCTCGCCCGCCCCGGACGGTCTCGGTATCTCCCAGCGCAATGTGGTGGTGTCCACGGTGGGTCTGGCCCCGGCGATCCGGAAACTCGCCGACGAGGACCTCTCGGTGACGCTCGCGGTGTCCCTGCACACCCCCGACGACGAACTGCGCGACACCCTGGTTCCGGTGAACAACCGCTGCCCGATTTCGGAAGTGCTCGACGCTGCGCGCTACTACGCGGACAAATCCGGCCGGCGGGTATCCATCGAGTACGCGCTGATCCGGGATATCAACGACCAGCCCTGGCGTGCGGAAATGCTGGGCCAGAAACTGCACAAGGCGCTGGGCTCCCGGGTGCACGTCAATGTCATCCCGCTGAACCCCACTCCCGGCAGCGAATGGGACGCCAGTCCCAAGCCGGTGGAGCGGGAGTTCGTGCGCCGGGTCGAGGCCCAGGGTGTGCCGTGCACGGTCCGCGACACCCGTGGTCAGGAGATCGCCGCGGCCTGTGGCCAGCTGGCGGCGGAGGGCTGACCTCCCGGGCGTACGAGAGCGCTTCGCCGTAGAGCGCTCCGGCGGCCGCGCTTCTCGGTGGCCCGACATCACCCGACCTGAAATGATGCCTGCGTGAGTGCCCTTTCGATGCGCTCGAACAGTCATAGGTGCCGGAAATGGACCGGGTACAGCCGCACATGATGTAAGGGAACCGATACATGGGTGAGCAGGTCGTCGCGATCGTCGGGGCCGGGATCGTGGGGCTGGCGATCGGGCGGGAACTCGCCCGTCGGCGTCCCGACGACCGAATCGTGGTGTTGGAGAAGGAAGATCGCGTAGCGGCGCACCAGACCGGCCACAACTCCGGGGTAGTGCATGCCGGGATCTACTATCAACCCGGAAGTTTGAAGGCGGTGCTGTGCGCCCGCGGGCGGTCCCTGCTGCGCGAGTACTGCGCCGAACGGAACCTGCCCTACGACGAATGCGGCAAACTCGTCGTCGCGGTGGACGACGACGAGATGCCCCGGCTCGAGGCCCTGCAGGCTCGGGCAGGTGACAACGCGGTCCCCGGGCTGAGACGGGTGGACCGGGCGGAGATCGGCGATATCGAACCGTTCGCCGAGGGAATCGCGGCACTGTATTCGCCGCGGACCGCCATCACCGATTTCCGCCGGATCGCAGAAGCCTTCGCCGCGGATTTGATGGAATCCGGTGGCGAGGTGCGGTTGTCGTCCGCGGTGGACGGGATCGTCCCGGCCGCAACAGGAATCGACATCACCACGGGCGACGAGGTGCTACGCGCGAATCGGGTGATCGTGTGCGCGGGCTTGCACGCCGATACGGTGGCCGGGCTGGCGGGCGCCGACCCCGGCCCGCGGATCGTGCCGTTCCGCGGCGAATACATGAATGTGGTCGCCGAGAAGGCGGATATGGTGCGCGGGCTGGTGTATCCGGTACCGGATCCGCGGTACCCGTTTCTGGGGGTGCATTTCACGCGGCGGGTCTCCGGGACGGTGGAGGTCGGCCCCAACGCGGTACTCGCGTTTGCCCGGGAAGGCTATCGGCGCGGGGACTTCTCGATGCGCGACCTCGCGGAGACCGTGCGCTGGCCGGGGTTCCGCCGGATGGCGCGGCAGCACTGGCGGACCGGGATCGAGGAGATGTACGGCTCGCTGTCGGTGGCCGCGTACATGCGCAGGGCGCAGCGCTACATTCCGGCCATCGGTGCCGCGGATGTGGTGCGGGGCGGCACCGGGGTCCGGGCCCAGGCCCTCGATGCCGACGGCAGTCTCGTCGACGATTTCCGGATCGACCGGCTCGGCCCGGTGACGGCTGTTCGCAACGCCCCGTCACCCGCGGCGACCTCCTCGCTCGCGATCGCCGAATACGTTGTGGATGTCATCGAGGGCAAGGACACCAGAGCGCGTTAGGAAGTGGCCCGCAGATATGTGCGGGTCTTCACCACCTCCGAACGGTCGAAATGATTCCCGCAAACGACCGTCTCGGCCCACCCGATCGCGATGCCCGGGGGCGATCTCGCGATACGTCTACCGCCGTTCGATCATTCTCCGGAAGTCGCCGGCGTGGGGCCCGGCGAGTTCGTAGGTGACCGTGGCCGGGGATGCCGGGCCCGGTTCGTCCGGTGTCGGCCCGGGCACCCAGTTCAGCATCAGCTCGCGGTACCGATCGAAGGTCAACGGTTCGGTCTCGCCTCGTAGATCGCTGTGCAGGATGCCGTGGTCCAGTGGCCTCGTCTGCCCGTCCGAGCCGGTGCACATGATGCGTGAGCTACCCGGACGGCGGCTGTAATCAGCCCCGGCGGGGCGTGGCCACCACAGTGGCGCAACGTCGTCATGGGTGATCAGCGCAGCGTGCACATCGTCTAATCCGATCCGACGGCGACCGTGGGAGGCGGCGATCTCCGCCGCCTCCCGGAGCAGGACGACCACAGCGGGGGCGACCCCGTCGACCGTTACGCGACAGTCGTCGTGTTCGTTCGTCATGGCGTGAGCCTAGACCTCCAGGCCGACGCAGGTCACCGGCCAGGGCGCGTCCCCGATCGACGTGACATGGGGACCGAATACCTGCATCCCGTCGTACACCGGGTCGTTGCGGCACGTGCAGACCGCTCGGGAAGGCTCGTTCGGGTCGAGCACGATATCGACGAATCCGCCATGGGATTCACATTGTTCCGGTGTGACCGCGGCCGCCGAACCCGTGGCCGACAGTATCCCGGCGACTGCGGTGAACGTGATGATTGCGAACCGAGACATGAAGTGGCGCATTGATTTTCCCCTCCCATTGCGCGATCCACCCATTGTAGGTCGCCGGACGCCTACTTACCCACCGCATTATCCGACCCACGAGTCGGCCCGCTGGGTTTCGCAGCCGCACCCGGTCTGTGCCGCGAAGGGGTCACGAACCGTGTTGCCGCCTCGCCGGCCGTGTCGTCACCCGTGCGCGATCAGGGAAAGAGCTGGATGGGATTGATGATGTCGGCAGCGAGGGTGAGCAGCATGTAGGCGCCACCGACGACGACCGCGACATAGGTGAGCGGGAGCAGTTTCAGGTAGTCCACCGGGGCGCCGGGGGCCAGCCCCTTCCAACCGCGGATGGTGTTGCGGATCTTCTCGTAGAGCACCACCGCGATATGGCCACCGTCCAGCGGCAGCAGCGGCAGGATATTGAACGCGCCCAGGAAGAAGTTCAAGCTGGCCAGGATGAGGATGAAGGCGTTCCAGTAACCGCGTTCGGCGGTTTCGCCACCGATCTTGCTGGCGCCGTACACACTGACCGGGGTCTCCCGGTCGCGTTCGCCTCCGGTGACCGCATCCCACAGCGAGGCCACCTTGGCCGGCATCTGCGCCAGCGACTGGAAGGTGCGGATGAACATCTCGCCGGTGAAAGCGGCCGACGCGGGAATCGCGCCGAGGACGCTGTACTGGACCGGTTCGTAGAACTCCTGGCCGACACCGACGACGCTCACTTCGCGGCCGGGGCCGCCGTCCCGGGGGTAGCGCATGGCCTGCTCCGGGACGACCTCGAGGGCCAGCGTCTGCCCGTCGCGGTCGACGGTGTAGGTGAACGGTCCGTTCTGCTGCTGGGTGCGGGTCTGGAACTCCTCCCAGGTGTCCACGCTCTCGTCGTTGATCGCGGTGACCACATCGCCTCGTTGGAGGCCGGCGCGCTGGGCGGGGCCGGGGCCGGTACAGGTGCCGAGGGTGCGGTCGGGGTGCTGCGGCGCGACGCAGCTCATATCGCCGATCGTGGTCTCCGGCGGCTGGTTGAGGTTCGGCAGACCCCAGCCGACCGCCAGCACGACGATCAGGAGGAAGCCGAGCAGGAAATTCATCCCGATACCGCCGGACATCACCACGAGGCGTTTCCAGGTGGCCTGCCGGTACATGGCCCGGTCGACCTCTTCGGGTTCCAGTTCGTCGAGCGCGGTCATTCCGGCGATATCGCAGAACCCACCGAGTGGCAGCCATTTGACGCCGTATTCGGTTTCGCCGCGCCGGAAGGAGAACATCTTCGGGCCGAATCCGATGAAGTACCGGCGCACTTTCATGCCGGTGGCCTGAGCGGTCCACATGTGCCCGCATTCGTGCAGCGCGATCGAAATCGTGATGCCGAGGGCGAACAGCACGAACCCCAACACGAACAACATGTGGTCTACAGCCCTCCTGCGGTGCGCAGATCATTACTCGCGGCCCGCACAGAGACCGGAGCGGCCGCGAGCACGTGTCCACAGTAACCGCCCGCGTGCGGTGCCTCGACCATCCGCGACATCGGTTACCGCTGTACGAGGGTACGGGCACGGTCGCGTGCCCACTCGTCGGCCGCGAGTACCTCGGCGAGTTCGGTGGGTTCGGCACGCCACCGGTCGGCGTCGCGCACCGCCTGCGCCACGGTGCGCACGATCTCCGGGAAGCGGATCCGGCCGTCCAGGAAGGCCCGCACCGCGACCTCGTTGGCGGCGTTGTACACGGCGGTGACGCAGCCGCCCGCGGTACCGGCTTCCCGGGCCAATTCCACGGCTGGGAACACGGCGTTGTCCACGGGTTCGAAGGTCCAGGTGGCGGCGGTGCCGAAATCACACGGTGTAGCGGCCCCCGGTACGCGATCCGGCCAGCCCAGCGCCAGGGCGATCGGCAGCTTCATATCGGGCGGGCTGGCCTGGGCGAGGGTGGAGCCGTCGGTGAAGGTGACCATGGAGTGCACGATCGATTGCGGATGCACGGTGACTTCGATGCGGTCGTAGGGGATACCGAAGAGCAGATGCGTTTCGATCAGTTCCAGGCCCTTGTTGACCAGGGAGGCCGAGTTCAGGGTGTTCATCGGACCCATGGACCAGGTCGGATGGGTTTTCGCCTCGGCGGGGTTCACCCCGTCCAGCATTTCGGTGGTCCAGCCGCGGAACGGCCCACCGGACGCGGTCAGAACCAGGGTGGCGACCTCGTCGGCCCGTCCGCCGCGCAGACACTGGGCCAGCGCCGAATGCTCCGAATCGACCGGTACCAGCTGGCCCGGACGCGCCGCCCGGGTGACCAGCGATCCACCCGCCACCAGCGACTCCTTGTTCGCCAGCGCCAGTGTCGCTCCGCTTTCCAGCGCGGCCAGCGTCGGCTCCAGGCCCAGGGATCCGACCAGCGCGTTGAGTACGACGTCGGCCTCGGTGCGCCGGACCAGTTCGGTCACCGCGCCCGCGCCGGTCAATGGGACTCCCAGTTCGGCTCCCGCGGCCGGGTCGGCCACGGCGACGGCGGTCGTGCCGGTGGCAGCCATCTGCGCGGCGAGCAATTCGGTGTTCCCACCACCCGCGGCCAGGCCGACGACTTCGAATCTGTCCGGATTCGCGGCGATCACCTCGAGCGCCTGGGTGCCGATGGAACCGGTGCTGCCGAGCAGGAGGACTCTGCGGAGATCTGACACCTGCCCATTGTCACCGACCGTGCCCCTGCTGGCTACGACGGGCGGTCGTATGCCACGATATCGGGCAGTATCCGTTCTCTCGAGGAGGAGCGATCGTGGCCGCCACGGAAGTCGAACCCACCAGTGACAAGGCTGTCGTCACCAAGGTGGACCCCGCAGAGGTTCCGTCGGCGGCCTGGGGCTGGAGCGGGGAATCCCGCCGGACGTTCCAGGTGGCCGCGGTCGTGGTGATCATCATCCTGCTGGGCATGCTCAAGGGCAATCACCACGGCAAGGTCGAGGATCTCTACCTCGTCGGATTCGCCGCCGCCCTGGCGGTCCTCGTGATCCGCGATATCCTGCTGCGCCGCAAGCCCCGGTAATCCGCGGTTCTCCGCAGGCCGCGCTACCGCGCGAGGTACCGCGGGTGACGGCGAGGTGACGTGCTGGTGCCGGTCGCGACTGTTGTCCATGTCTCGGCGGCTCCCCGCCGGGGCGAGACTAGACTCGGCACCGACCGGCCGGACCAGTACGAAAGTAGGCAGCCGAAAGTGACCAGCACAATCGGATTGGGGATGCCGACCGCACCGGCCGCGGTGCTCGCACCGCGGCGCAAAACCCGCCAGTTGATGGTGGGTGGGGTCGGTGTGGGCAGTGACCACCCGATCTCGGTGCAGTCGATGACGACGACCAAAACGCACGATGTGAACGCGACATTGCAGCAGATCGCGGAGCTCACCGCGTCGGGCTGCGATATCGTGCGGGTGGCGTGCCCGCGGCAGGAGGATGCCGACGCGCTACCCACGATCGCGAAGAAATCGCAGATCCCGGTGATCGCCGATATCCATTTCCAGCCGCGCTACATCTTCGCCGCTATCGATGCGGGCTGCGCGGCGGTGCGGGTGAATCCCGGCAACATCAAAGAGTTCGACGGGCGGGTCGCGGAGGTCGCCAAGGCGGCCGGTGCCGCCGGTATCCCGATCCGGATCGGGGTGAACGCCGGTTCCCTCGACAAGCGGATGATGGCCAAATACGGCAAGGCCACCCCGGAAGCGCTGGTGGAGTCGGCGCTGTGGGAGGCGAGCCTGTTCGAGGAGCACGGGTTCGGCGATATCAAGATCTCGGTCAAGCACAACGACCCGGTGGTGATGGTCGAGGCGTACCGGCAGCTGGCCGCGCAGTGCGACTACCCGCTGCACCTCGGCGTCACCGAGGCGGGTCCGGCTTTTCAGGGCACCGTGAAGTCCGCGGTCGCGTTCGGCGCGCTGCTGAGCGAGGGTATCGGCGACACCATCCGGGTCTCGCTGTCCGCACCACCGGCCGAGGAAGTGAAGGTCGGCGGGCAGATCCTGCAGTCGCTGAACCTGCGGCCCCGCAAACTCGAGATCGTGTCCTGTCCCTCCTGCGGTCGCGCGCAGGTGGATGTGTACACCCTGGCCGACGAGGTCACCGCAGGTCTGGACGGCCTGGAGGTGCCGCTGCGGGTCGCGGTCATGGGCTGTGTGGTGAACGGCCCGGGCGAGGCCCGGGAGGCCGATCTCGGTGTCGCCTCCGGTAACGGCAAGGGGCAGATCTTCGTCAAGGGTGAAGTCGTGAAAACGGTGCCCGAGGCGCAGATCGTGGAGACCCTCATCGAAGAGGCCATGCGGATCGCCGAGGAGATGGGTGCGGACGCCGAAACCGGTCAGCCGGTCGTCAGCGTGGGCTGAGTTCCCCGCGCCATCGGCTCGCCGGCGCGGCGAGCCGGTCGGCGCTGCCCGCCCCGCCGGCGCCGCGCGGACGCTTTCCGGATATTCGTACCGTCGCGGTGCGGTTCATGGCAGGCTGTTGTAGGTGCGGAGTCTGCTGGAGCCGACCCGGCGCGCGAAATATGTTCCCGCGCGTCAGCTCGCCAAGCGGGACCTTGCCCAGGTACTCCGGGTCCTCGACGATGACCCGGTGGCCACCTGCATGGTCGCCGCCCGGTTACAGGAATACGGTCTGGACAACCGGTGCGGCCAGGGTGAGCTGTGGAGTCACGGCGGCCCGTCGGAATCACTGTGCTTCTCCGGAGTGAATCTCATTCCGCTGCGCGGCGGCCGTGAGGCGCTGCGCGCCTTCGCCGACCGGGCCATCCGGTGGCCCCGGATGTGCTCCTCGGTGGTCGGCCGGCAGGAACTCGCGCTGCCGCTGTGGGAGATGCTCGCCGACCATTGGGGTCCGGAACGAGAGCTGCGCGGTGCGCAGCCGCTGCTGGCCCTCACCGATACCGCCGTATCGGCCGCCGACCCGCAGGTGCGCCAAGTCCGTCCCGAAGAAATCGACCGGTATCTCGCGGCGGCGATCGCCATGTTCATCGAAGAGGTCGGGATCGATCCCCGGGCCGGTGACGGGGGCCGCGGCTATCGGCGCCGCGTGGCCGGACTGATCGAGGCCGGCCGGGCCTGGGCACGGTTCGAGGACGGCGAGGTCGTGTTCAAGGCGGAGGTGGGGGCCCAGTCCCGGCGTACCGGGCAGATCCAGGGCGTCTGGGTGCATCCGGAACACCGGGGGCAGGGCCTGGGCACGGCGGGTACGGCGGCGGTGGCCAACTCGGTCGTCGCTTCGGGACGTACCGCCAGCCTGTACGTCAACGACTACAACGAAGTGGCCCGGCGGGCCTATCGGGCGGTCGGCTTCCGGCAGATCGCCACATTCGCCACGGTCCTGCTCGACTGATCCCGTTCGGATCCGGTGTGCCGCAGGTGGATCACCGGCTCCGGTCGCCTACCATCGGCTCCGATGACGATCCGATCGGTACTCGTGATCGCGGTCGCGGCGCTCGCATTCGCCGTGACCGGTTGTGCGGCGGGCTCCTCCGGGCCGATCACCGCCGCGGACGGTTTTCTCGGTGCGTTCACCGCGCGTGATATCGAGGCGGCCGCCGATCGGACCACCCGGCCCGAAAAGGCTTTCGCCGCACTGACTTCGGCGTGGGATGAATTGGGCGCCGAAGAGCTGTACGCCGACACCGGCGCCGCCCGCATCACCGGTGACACCGCCACTGTCGACTACACCTACGAATGGCGGCTGCCCGGCGGTCGCATTTGGACCTATTCGGGGCAGTTACCGATGGTGCGCGCCGGCGGTGCCTGGACGGTGCGCTGGAGCGGCGCGGCCGTGCATCCGCGCCTCGGCGATACCCAGACCATGGCGTTGTCGATACAGCCCGCGCCGCGGGCCCGGGTCAACGAACAGTCCGGTAGCGATGTCCTGGTTCCGGGCACCGTCTCGCGGGTGACCTTCGATGCCGCCGACAGCGCCGACCCGCAGCGGGTGGCGACGGCGCTGTCCCGGGCCCTGGCCGAAATCGACGACCGGCTCACCCCGGAGCGGATCCTGGATTCCGCGCGCGCCGCCGACGGCGTGTACACGGTGATCGTGCTCAACGAGGTCGAGTTCGGCCGGGCCGGCCCCCAGCTGATCGGGCTCCCGGGCGTGCGCGTGACCCAGGAGTGGGATATGGCGCCCACCGACCGGAAATTCGCCCCCGATCTGATGACCCAGGTCCGGCAGGCTGTGATCGACGATGTCGACGGCCGGTCGGGTTGGCGGGTGGTGGCCCGCAATGCCGGCGGTGCCGAGACCGGAGTGCTGCACGAGGTGGCGGCGCAACCGGCGCCGTCCTTTGCGCTGAGTGTGGACCGCCGCATCCAGAACGCGGCCCAGCGTGCGGTCGACGGCCGCCGGGAACAGGCCATGATGGTGGTGATCGAGCCCTCGACCGGCGGCATCCTCGCGGTGGCGCAGAACGCGGCCGCCGACCGGGACGGGCCGGTGGCCACCATCGGCCAGTACCCGCCCGGGTCGGTGTTCAAAACGGTGACCGCGGCCGCCGCGATGAGCGAGGGTATCGCGACACCGGATACCGTCGTCTCCTGTCCTAGCGCGGTCACCATCGGCGAGCGGATGATTCCGAACTACAACGGATTCTCCGTCGGCGACGTACCCATGACGACCGCGTACGCGCGGTCGTGCAATACCTCGTTCGCCCGATTGGCCAGTAAATTGCCGGAATCCGCTCTCACCGACAGCGCGGCGTCTTTCGGTATCGGACCGGATTACACGGTGGCGGGCCTGCCGACCTTTTCCGGATCGGTGCCCGCGGCCGACGACCGCACCCAGCGCACCGAGGACGGGATCGGCCAGGGACGGGTGGTGGTGAGTCCTTTCGGCATGGCCCTCCTGGCCGCGGCTGTCGCCTCGGGTTCGGCGCCGACGCCCTACTTGATCGCGGGTCGGGAGACGGTGGTCGACGGTTCGCGTCCGGCCCTCGCACCGGAGGTGGTGCGCGGGTTGCGGGCGATGATGCGGCAGGTGGTCGTCGCGGGCACCGCGGACCGGATCGCCGATCAGGGGGAGGTGTTCGGCAAGACCGGCGAAGCGGAAGTGGAGGGAGGTTCGCATTCCTGGTTCGTCGGGTACCGGGGCGATATCGCCTTTGCGACGCTGCTGGTCAGAGGCGGAAGTTCGGATAACGCGGTGGCGGTGACGCGGGATATGCTGGCGGTGCTGCCCCCGGGGTACTGATACCGGTCGTTACCCGCGGCCCGTTACTGTCCGGCGGACCCGGTTTCCGACGCGGTCGCGTAACGGTGACCGATATCGGTGATGCGAGTATCGGTGGTCACCGAATCGCTGACCCGGGCGGGCGCGACAACCGATACGGTCCGGTCGGCGACCGGTGCGGACGAAGCGGTATCGGTTCCCAGGATCTCGACGACCCCGGCACCCCCCAGGATCAATCCGGCAGTGATGAAAGCAACGGCGGAACGCTTCATTTCCGGCTCCCTCCGATTCAGAGGTTCGACAGACAGCGAGCTCGGAGTGCTGCTGGCGACCGGGCTCTGCGGAAGAGTTTTCTGATGATTTGCTGCTCCAGCCAACCTAAGCGGGGGATACCCACCGAGACAAGACGGGAAGGTGGATTGAATCGATGACGAGCAAATCGTGACCCGGGCCACATTATCCGTGATCCACTCGTTACGTTCCATTCAGATTTTGCGCAGACTTGCCGCGAGGTGATCCTGTAACGGCAGTCCGACCGCACCCATCTGCAGGGTGTAGTCGATGACGCCGCCGTGCATGTGAACGGTCCGGCTGAGGGCGGTCACCGATTTGGCCGTGCTACTCAGACCGATCGCGGTCGACTCCAGCTCCAGGCGCAGTTCGTCGTCGCCGAGCGTGAGTTTTCCCTCGCAGATCTCGGTGATCCCGGTGGGATGGGAGAGGATGAGTTCCACCCGGTCGGGGCCGGGGCAGCGCAGATATCCGGCCTCCACATGGAGTGGACGGTTGTCGTCGGCGTGCCGGGTGCGCTGCCGGTAGGTCAGGAACGGCCGACCCAGATGCCCGAAGGTGATCTCCTCCAGATAACCGAAGGGTTCGATCGTCGGGTAGTCGCCCTGGCCGCGACCGCGCCAGGTGCCGAGCAAACCGGCCAGCGGGGCGATAGCGGGATGCGGGGCAGGTGTCTGCGGTTCGGCCACGGCCCACAAGCGTAGACCCTCGGCCGGCCCCCGCCGCACTCGTGCCCGATCCGCGCGCCGGATCTGTCGCTACTTGTTGCGGCGGCGGCCGAACGGCCAGAAGGAGCGGGTGCGGCGCCGGGGCAGCGCCGCGTAAACCATGGTCATTTCGGCGTAGACCCCGGCCTCGCGTTCCCGGTCGGGGCCGAAATCGTCGCGGCCCAGAATCTGCGTGATCGACCCGGGGGCGATCGTGGCGAGAGCGTCGAGCAGTGAGGCGTTCAGCGCACCCAGCGAGATACGGGTGGTATCGGGGTCCTCGGCACCCGGGCCGCCGTGCCCCAGCAGCATATGGCCGACCGCGTGCAGCACGATGTGGTCGGCGTTGCGGCCGGAGGCCGACGCATCGTAGACGATGATGTCGTCGTTCTTACGGGCGATCCAGAGGCCGTTGCCGTTGCAGCCCAGATCGGCCAGCGCCGACCGGTGGGCCGGCTGCAATGAGATCGGCCGCTTCCGGTGCGCGGCCACCTCGGCGAGGTAGGCGTTGAGGTCCCACGGGCTGGGCAGGGGCACCGACCCAGCCGCATCGCCGAACCTGGCGTCCATGCTTGTCATCGGCGAATACGTTACCGATCGCGCGTCGACTCGTCACTTCCGCGAATTCGCGCGCATCGCTGGGAAACCGGCGACCTGGGCGGAAGACGCGGCAGGTGGTCAGATATCGACCCCCGGGCCCACCGGCCGGACATTGTGCTGTGTGTTCCACAGCGCGGTGAACGCCCAGAGCACGACGCCGACGACCAGCAGGACCCCGGCGATGGCGTACTGCTGGGGATTGCGGTCGGTGAAGGGTGTGGCCAGATACGCACAGCACACCGCGCCGAGTACGGGCAGCGGTGTCGGGGTGCGGAAGTGCTCGTGCGCCACCCGGTCGCGCCGGAGCACGAGAACCGCGATGTTGACGATGGTGAACACCACGAGCAGCAGCAGTGCGGTGGTGCCACCGAGCTCGGGCACCTGGTCGACGAAGGTGAGCAGGCCGAAGGCCAGCAGGGTGGTGAACAGGATCGCGATATAGGGGGTACGCCGGCGCCGGTCCACCCGGCCCAGCACCCGGGGGACCACTTTGTGCTTGGCCATGCCGTACAGCAGCCGGCTGGCCATCAGCATATTGATGAGGGCCGAATTGGCCACCGCGAACATCGTGATGAAGGCGAAGAGCTGGGTGGGGAACCCGGGTGCCCCGATCTTCACCACCTGCAGCAGCGGGGTATCGCCCTCGGCGAGTTCGTCCGGTGGAACCAGCGCCACCGCGGTGATCGAGACCAGCACATAGATCACCCCGGTGATGAGCAGCCCGGTGAGCAGGATCCTGGGGAAGATCCTGTTGGGCTCTTTGGTCTCCTCGGCCATGTTCACCGAGTCCTCGAAGCCGACCATGGCGTAGAAGGCCAGTGTGGTCGCCGCGATGACGCCGCCGAACGCGGTGCGGTCGCCGGTGTCGAATTCGATGACCCGGCCGAAGTCGCCGTTGCCGAATCCCAGCGCCCAGAGGCCGATGCACACCACGATCAGCAGACCGGACAGTTCCACACAGGTGAGCAGGACATTGGCTTTGACGCTCTCCCCACGCCGCGCAGGTTGATCGCGGCGGCCGCCGCCATGAAGGCCAGCGCGATCACGGTGAGCAGTGGCCCCTCCCCGTCGAATTCGAAGGCTTCGGCGAAATTCGCCGCGAAGGCCTTGGCCGCGGTCGCGGCGGAGGTGATACCGGAACTCATCACCGCGAACGTCACCATGAAGGTGACGAAATGGATCCCGAACGCCTTATGGGTGTAGAGGGCGGCGCCGGCGGCCTGCGGATATTTGGTGACCAGTTCCAGATAGCTGAGCCCGGTGACCATCGCGACCGCGAAGGCGACCAGGAACGGGATCCACACCGCCCCGCCGACCTCCCCGGCCACCCGGCCGGTGAGTGCGTAGATGCCGGTACCGAGAATATCGCCGACGATGAACAGCAACAGCAGCCACGGGCCCATGACCCGTTTCAACTCCGGTTGCGGTGCCGGATCGGTCCGGTCGGTGATGTCTGCCAAGAGAACCCCTCAGCTCCGCAGTGGCTGTGCGAGCCCTGAATCGGACAGTTCCGATCTGGGTACCCACTCGGTGTGGCCCGGACTCCTCGTTCACGGGCTGTTCACAAGGTCAGGCCAGAGCTTCGGCTGCCGCGGCCGATTCCGCGATCACGACCGCGGAATCGCGGGGACTCAGGGCCATCGCCCGCAATTGGTCGAACATGACACCGAATCGCCGGATCTCGGTATGTCCTTCGACGAGGGCGTCTCCGGAGATGCCCTCGACATAGACCAGCTCGGGATCGGTCGGATCGGGGAAGTCGAGAATTGTGAAGGACCCGGCCATGCCCGGGTGCGCCCCCGCGTCGAAGGGCAGGATCTGCAGGATCACATTCTTGCGTTTCGTCGCCTCACCCAGCCGGCGCAGCTGACCGCTCATGACCTCCGGGCCCCCGACCATCCGGCGGATCGCGGCCTCGTCGAGTACCACCCACAGTTCCAGCGGCTCGTCCTTGGCCAGTACCGCCGCCCGGTCCATCCGGGCGCGGGCGCGCCGCTCCAGATCCGACGCCTCCAATTTCGGCATGCACGTATCGATCACAGCCATGGCGTACTGCTCGGTCTGCAACAGGCCGGGGATGAAGGAGGTCTGATAGTGCCGGGCGGACAACGCCACCGATTCGAAATTGATGTACGCGGCGTACACCTCCGACAGACTGGCCTCGTAAGGCCGCGACATCCCGGGTTTCTGCGCGTCCGACAGCAGCTCCAGCGCCTCCTGACGCCGTGCCTCCTCGACGTCGTAGAGGTCCAGCATGGTCATCAGGGTGCGGCGCTGAGGCCGGGCCTGAGCGGTCTCGATGCGGTACAACGTGGTCACATTGATGCCGGTGCGCGCGCTGACGTCCTCCTTGCTCAGCTTCGCGTCGTCGCGCATCTCCAACAGCAGCACCGAGAGCCGGCGCAGGCCCGCCGTGAGGACGGTGCGTTTGCCTGCCATGTCATCCCTTTCCCTCGCGCCCGGCGCGGCCCGCCGACCACGATCCTCGCCCGCCGCGCCCTCTGTCGAGCAACAATAACGAGGAAAGACCGAAAGTGGGGCGAGGAGCGGCCGGAACCGGTGCTCATGGCGTGATTTCGCGGCGCAACACCTTTCCGGTTGCGTTGCGCGGCAGTGGTGTCGCGGTGAGCGTCCAGCGTTCGGGGACCTTGAAGTACGCCAGCCGTTCGGCGACGAACGCGCGCAGTTCGCCGGCGTCGAGGGTGTCCGCATCATCGGTCACCACCACCGCCGCGACCCGCTGTCCCAGATCGTCGTCGGGCACACCGACGACCGCCGATTCCCGGACTGCGGGATGTTCGTCGAGGACGTTCTCGATCTCGGTGGGGTACACGTTCTCTCCGCCACGCAGGATCAGATCGGTACGGCGCCCGGCCATTCGGAGCCGGCCGTCGGCCAGAGTCCCGAAATCACCCGTTCGTAACCAGCGTTCGCCGTCGATCGCCGCGGCGGTGGCCGCCTCGTCCCGCCAGTAGCCGAGCATGACGTACGGGCTGCGCACCCAGATCTCGCCTTCGGTGCCCTGCGCCACCGGAGTTCCGGCGGGATCGCGGATCTCCACGGAGACACCGAGAATCGGGCGCCCGACGGTCTCCGGGTCGGCGGCGAGTTCGGCGGGTGTCGCGACGGTGGCGGCGGTGCCGCTCTCGGTGAGGCCGTAACTGGTGGTGAGGGCGATTCCGGTGCCGGGCAGCCGGGCGCGCAGTCGCTGCTGGAAGGCCGGTGAGGAAGGGGCGGCGTTGAGGGACAGCGCGGTGAGTGCCGACAGGTCGTAACCGGCCGGATCGTGTTCCAGCAGCCGGGCGGCCAGGGTCGGCACGGCGCCCCAGTTGGTCACGCGCTCCCGCGCCATCAGCGACAGCACCTGGTCGGCCGCGAAAGCGCCGGTGTGCACGATCACCGCCGCACCTGTCGCGAGCCGGGGGACGACCAGATTGTGCAGGCTGGCGATATGGAACAGGGGAGAGGTGAGCAGGAAGCGCTTATCGCTCGGCTCGCGGTGCGCGCGGCCGGCCAGTGCCGCGCCGAGCGCGTCGGTGTAGCGGTGGTAGTCGGCGATCGCGATGAGGTTGCGGTGGGTGTGTACCACTCCTTTGGGGCGGCCGGTGGTTCCGCTGGTGTAGAGGACGACGGCCGGATCGTCCTCATCGACCGGTATCACCGGGGCCGGGCCCCGATGGTCGGCGATCAGCCGGGGCAGGTCCGCGGTGGTGAGCACGGGCACTCCGTGGCCCGCGGCGAGGGCGGCACGGGGGTCGTCGGCGACGACGACCCCCGGTTCGGTGTGCCGGATACCGAATTCGACCTCCGGTGCGGCCCACCACGCGTTGTACGCGACCGCGACCGCGCCCAGGCATTGCGCCGCCCAGAAGGCGATCACCCATTCGGGGCCGTTGGCGGCCAGGATGCCGATCCGGTCGCCGCGGCCGATGCCGTACCTGCCGTCCAGCGCGCGGGCCAGCGCCTGGGCGTCGGCGGCATGCTCGGTGAACGAGATACGCCGGTCGGCGGTGACCAGGTAATCGCGTTCACCCCAGGACTGTGAGTGGTCGAGCAGTTCGCGCAGTGAGCGGTGCCGCTGGCGCCGGACGGCGAGCGGGGCGCCGAGCACCGTCTCGGTGGACAGCTCGAACGGTCCACCGGGGCCGGTGAGCTCGGCGGCCACCTGCGCGGCTCGTGGGTCGGGGGCACTGCTCATGGGTCCACATCCTTGTCGGCGACTGTCCGCAGAATCCATACCGCACAGCGCGGGCGCGACGGTGACCGGCCGTCGTGGCCGGGTGTCCGCGGTTCTCCTCGCCTCGGCGAATGGTCCACGAGCCAGGGCATCCGGACGAGATGGCAAACAGTTGGCAAACGGTGCCGAGCGTTTGATCGTGCTTCCCGGGTGCAAGGCCGGATGGCCGCCGTGGGTTTCGGACCGGCCGGGAGCCGGCGCCGCGAAGAAGGCCCCGTGACGGCGGGTGGTGTGGCCGGGGGTCGTTGTGTCACAGGACCATAGGGGTCGGTATGGTTGCCGGTGCGTGCCGCGCCCAGATCTCGGCACGGTTGCGATGTGGTCGCATAACGAGGTGTCGTGCCTGGTCCGGGGTGTGTGCCGGGTATGGTTCGCGGCGGCGGGGATTCGGACCGCCGACGGGAAGGATCTTGGCGGATACGCATTTTCGGTGGGACCGCTTCCAGGTTCCGCGGAAGGGATCGTTAGGCTCGCGCACGACGCTGTTCGCAACATTGCGTACCGAAGTCTTGTGTTCTTGCATATGTAAGAGCATGATCCAGCTAGCCTTGTTGTGAACAACGATCCGATGTCCGGGATTACCGAATCGAGAGCCGATCATGTTGGTACAGAGTGTGATGGTGCCGGGTGAGTTCGAGGGGTGCGGATGAGCGCACTCACTCTGGGAACCCTGCCGACTGCGCCACAACTGCTGTGCGCCTTTCAAGGGCGGCGGATCCAGGAGCGTGTGCTGTTGCGCTTCGCGCACGCACTGGTCGAACTGCACAAGCGTCGCGCGCAGGTTAGAGATATGGCGCAGATAGCGGAAATCGACTGTCGTAGAACAGAACTCGTGGACGACATCAACGACTGGATCACCCGTAGGATGCCGCAGCACCGCAACGGCGCCTCGCTGCACACCGAAAGCCTCGGCGCGGTGATCGACCGGATGGCGTTCAGTTGGGTGGCCGCGAATCAGGCGATCGAGGCCGACGGGGTGCGGAGCGACCGGACGCACCGGCACTGGTACCACCTGGCCGAACTGGTCGACGGTTACACGGATTTGATCGCCGAGGTAGCGGGTGGGCGCCGGCGGCTGCCGGTGCAGTAAGGGTTCGTCGGATCACCGCCACGTTCAGTTCGCTGGACGTCGTCGAACCTCTGAGTTGGGCACGCGAAAGACCGCAGATTGTCGAATGGCCTAGACCTGAGGGAACCGTAGGGCGAATGCCCGGTTACCGCATCGGTACAGGCCAATTGGAGGTAGTTTCTGCCATGAGGCAGACCGAAGGGGTCGTAGACGCCGTCACGGCGCGCGAAGACCTCGACACAGAGGCAGCCGCGGTGCCGGGAATCGCCGCTCTGTCGAAGGTATACCGGGTCCGGGCCGAACTGGACACGATGCTCGGCGAGCTACGTCCCGGCGACCGGGTGCCCGCCGAGCGGGAACTGGCCGGACGTTTCGGAGTCGCCCGGGAAACCGTTCGGCACGCCCTGCGGGATCTCGCGGTGGAGGGCCGCATCCGCAGACAGGGCCGCGGGACCGTGCTCGCCCGCCCGAAGGTGGTGCGGCCGCTGGCGCCCGAACCCACCGTCGAGGACGGATCCGGGGTGGTGCGCAGCCTGCTCTCCTGGGAGGATACCGAGGCCGACGCCGAGATCGCCCGGGACCTGGAACTTCCGCTGCACACCCCGATCATGACGCTGGAACGGTTGCTGCACGCCGACGGCGAACCGATCGCGCTGGAACGTATCGATCTCTCGCTGGACCGTTTCGGCTGGCTGCGCGCGGGTTTCGATCCGCTCGCCTCGCTGTCGGCGACGATCGGCAGTTCCGGTGTCGAATACGGCGGCGCCACCGAACGTATCGAGACCGTGCTCGCCGCGCCCCGGGAAGCCGGTCTGCTCGGCTGCCGGCCCGCGGTCCCGCTGATCCGGGTGGTGCGCCGCGGGATGGACACCCAGGGCCGTCCGATCGAACGGGTCGCCGCCCTCTATCGGGGTGACCGGGTCGCGTTCGAGGTCCGTACGGGCGGCCGCATCCGCTGAGGCGGAGCCGGCGCGGGTCGGGCGGCACCGTCCGGGACCGTTCCCGGCGACCGCCCGGCCTGCGCCGACTACTCTGGAACGCATGTCCGTGCGTACTCGCCAGCCGCTGCTTCCCGGAACCCCCACTCCGATCCGTGAGGTCCCGCGTGGGATCGAACGGCCGGAGTACGTCTGGAAGAAAACGGCCGAGGAGGGTTCCGAACCCTGGGTACAGACCCCCGAGACCATCGAGAAGATGCGGATCGCCGGGCAGATCGCCGCCCGGGCGCTGGCCGAGGCGGGTAAGGCGGTCGCCCCGGGTGTCACCACCGACGAACTCGACCGAATCGCCCATGAGTACATGTGCGATCACGGGGCCTACCCCTCGACGCTCGGGTACAAGGGCTTTCCGAAATCGTGCTGCACCTCGCTCAACGAGGTGATCTGCCACGGTATCCCCGACAGCACCGTGGTCCGCGACGGTGACATCGTGAATATCGATGTCACCGCCTATATCCACGGTGTGCACGGCGACACCAACGCCACCTTTCTCGCCGGTGAGGTCGAGGAAGAGGTGAAACTGCTGGTCGAGCGCACCGAAGAAGCGACCGCGCGGGCCATCAAGGCGGTGCGTCCCGGGCGGGCGCTGAACGTGATCGGCCGGGTGATCGAGTCCTACGCGAACCGTTTCGGCTACGGCGTCGTCCGGGATTTCACCGGGCACGGGGTCGGGCCGACCTTCCACAGTGGCCTGGTGATCCTGCACTACGACCAGCCCGCGGTCGAATCGGTGATCGAACCGGGAATGACGTTCACCATCGAACCCATGATCAACCTGGGCGGTATCGACTACGAGATCTGGGACGACGGCTGGACCGTGGTCACCAAGGACCGCAAGTGGACGGCCCAGTTCGAGCACACCCTGGTGGTCACCGAGACCGGCGCCGAAATCCTTACTCTGCCGTGAGCCGGCCCGGTGGGGCGCTGCTGATCGCGGGGACGACCTCCGACGCGGGCAAGAGCGTGGTGGTCGCCGGTATCTGCCGGATGCTGCGGCGGCGTGGTGTACGGGTGGCGCCGTTCAAGGCGCAGAACATGTCGAACAACTCCGTGGTCACCCTGGACGGTGGGGAGATCGGCCGGGCCCAGGCACTGCAGGCCCGGGCGTGCGGGCTGGAACCGAGCGTGCGGTTCAATCCGATCCTGCTGAAACCCGGCAGCGACCGGCGTTCCCAGCTGGTGGTGCGCGGCCGGGTGGTGGACACGGTAGGGGCCGCGGACTATTTCACCCATCGCACCCGGTTACGCGAGGTGGTGGCCGCCGAACTCGCCGCGCTGCGCGCGGAGTTCGATGTGGTGATCTGTGAGGGGGCGGGCTCGCCCGCCGAGATCAACCTGCGCGCCACCGATCTGGCGAATATGGGTCTGGCCCGGGCCGCGGAGCTCCCGGTGCTCGTGGTCGGCGATATCGACCGGGGTGGGGTGCTGGCGCATCTCTTCGGCACGCTCGCGGTACTGGAACCCGAGGATCAACGGCTGATCGCCGGATTCGTGATCAACAAGTTCCGCGGCGATGTGGAACTGCTGCGGCCGGGCCTGGACCAGCTGACCGCGCGCACCGGACGCCCGACGCTAGGCGTGCTGCCGTACTGCGACGAGCTGTGGATCGACGCCGAGGATTCGCTGGGGACCGTCGCCGGTGCCGCGGTGGGCCGCCCCATCGCCCCGATCGGCAGCGAATGGCTCACCGTCGCCGCCGTGCGCTTGCCGCGGATATCGAATTCGACCGATGTGGAGGCGCTGGCCTGCGAGCCCGGCGTCACGGTGCGCTGGGTGAGTGACCCGTCGGCGCTGGTGGACGCGGACCTGGTCGTCCTGCCCGGGAGCAAGGCCACGGTGGACGATCTGGCCTGGCTGCGGCGCACCGGTATCGCCGAGGCGCTGACCCGCCGGGCCGCGGCGGGCGGGCCGATCCTCGGCATCTGCGGGGGTTACCAGATGCTGGGCCGCCGGATCGTGGACACCGTGGAATCGGGCACGGGGGAGGTGGCCGGGCTGGGACTGCTCGATATGGATATCGAATTCGGCAGGCAGAAGGTGCTGCGCCGGACGACCGCGGCCGGTGCGCGGGGTGCGGCAGGGGATACGACCGCGGCCGGATACGAGATCCATCACGGCCGGGTCCGGCGTACCGCCGAGCAGCCGTGGCTGTACGTCACCGGCTGGGCGGAGGCGGCGGATGGCGCCGGCCCGGTGATCGGGGAGCGCGTCCCGGAGGGCGGGGCACGGGGCGCGGTCTGGGGCACCCATCTGCACGGGCTCCTGGAATCCGACGAATTCCGGCGGGGCTGGCTCACCGAGGTCGCCCGGTGTGCCGGCCGCGCCGGGTTCACGGTGGCTCCCGGGACCCGGGTGGCGGCGGTGCGAGCCGCGCAACTGGACCTGCTCGCCGATCTGGTGTCCGCGCATCTCGACGTCGCCGGGCTGGATCGGCTCCTCGCCGAGGGCGTCCCCGCCGGGCTGCCGAGTGTCGGGTCGACGCTGGAAGCGCTGTCGGGCGCGGGCTGATCGCGGCGGCGGATCCGGCGTCACGATCTCGGCGCGGTCGACCCGGTCGACCCCACGGTGGGGGTGGGCGGTGTAGCGTCAACCGGCATGGAATCTCGGCGCATCGCGGTCGGTGACCGGGACTGGACGGTGCGGGTGGACGGGCCGGTGACCCAGCACAGCGTGCTGCTGCTCCCCGATTCCGGTGATCCCCCGGACGTCTACGACCGGGTGTGCGCACGGCTGCACAGTTCCGATCTGCGGACCATCGTGTTCGAAACGGCCGCGGGACTCGACACCGCCGGGGTGTACGCGGCCCTCGACGAGATCGGCGTGCCCTGGGCCAATGTGGCCGGCCGGGGCACCGGCGCCAGCGTGGCCTGGGAAGTCTGCGCGAAGGGTTTCGGCCGCTTCGTGAGCCTGGTGGTCGCCGATCGCGGGCATCCGGCCGTACCCGACGAGGACGGGGCGGTGCTCGACGCCCGCTGTCCGGCGGTAGAACTGCCCACCACCGTGCTGGTGACCAAACGGCTGCCGCGTCCGGTGGCCGATAGCTCCGGCCGCCACGTGTACGGCGAGTTCCGGGTGGTGGGCGTCGACGTCGACAATGTCGCCACCGAAGCCGATCAGCAGTTCGCGACCGAGATCGTGCTGCGGACCAGTATGTGGTGACTCAGGCCGGCCGAGCGGCCAGCCAGTCGAGCCAGTTGTCCAGTTCCCGGAAGGCCTCGGTCCGTGGGCCCTCGGCGGACAGGAACACATCGTGGCGGGCTCCGTCGATCGGGACGATATTGGTACGGCCGCCCAGACAGCCCGCCCAGCGCTGGATCTGCGCGACGTCCAGGACCGCGTCCGCGACATCCACCGCGGGCCCGTATGCGCGGGCGAATTCGGTGAGCTTGGATCGCAGCAGCAGCGCGGGCACCCCGATGTCCAGGCCGCGGTGCAGCCGCGCCTGACCCAGCCGGATCGCGCGCAACCACCCGGCCCGCACCGGGAAACCGTGCCGCGGCTTCCAGTCCAGGTCATAGTCCCATTCCCCGGCCAGGCTGTGGTGCAGGCTGTCGCCGTAGGCGCTGGATTTGCCCAGCGGCAGCGCCGACTTCGCCCGGAAACGGCCCACCGTGTTGATGAGTTGGGTACCCACGGTGCGCACATAGGCCGGGCCCTGCAGGTCGAACCACGGGCTGTTCAGCACCAGCCCGCTGATACCGGCGGCCGCCGTGCCCCCGGCGCGTTGCCGCCGGTCCAGCCACAGCGAGGTCACCAGGCCGCCGGTCGAATGCGCCACCACCAGCACGTTCGCCTCGGTCTCGGCGGCGATCAGCCGCAGCGAATCGTCGAGTTCCCGGTCGTAGAGGGCGAGGTCGCTGATGAAGTGGGGGGTCTGGCCGGTTTGTAGTGATCGGCCACATTTGCGCAGGTCCAGTGCGTAGAACCGGTGTCCGCGGGCGGCGAAGTGCTCGGCGACGTGCCGGTGGAAGAAATAGTCGGTGAAGCCGTGCACGTACAGCACCGCGTCGGCGGTGGCCACCGCATCGGCCGCGGGCAGATGCCGGACCAGGGTGGCGACGATATCCCCCTCGCCGTCGGGATCGGGCCCGAGTTCCAGGGTGCGGTATTCGTACCCGTCACCGAGGACATCCGGCTGCCAATCGGCGGTCCGGCCGAGGGCGCCGATACCGGCCGCGGAATCGTTCGTCACGGCCTCCAATCTAGGCGACCGATGAGTAGCAATGGCAGGCCCGAAGGTGACGAGGAGGAGGAATCTACGTCACAATCGCCGCCCTGGCTGCGGATTCCGGGCGTGTCGAGGTGCACAATTAGCAATAGTGAACGACGGGTAACCTACATTCGGCCGAGCCCGGAAGGCTCACCATCGCGACCCGTACACAACTGCACAAGAGCCCGTGCCCCAGCGGGCCGCATCCCACGGATGTGCGCCCCGCGCATCAGGACAAGGAAGTCGAACACCCGTGCCGAACGCTGCCCAGACTGAAAAGACCGATGTAGTCCTCATCGGTGCCGGCATCATGAGCGCCACGCTCGGCGCGCTGCTGCGTCAGTTGCAGCCGGACTGGTCGATCTCGGTGTTCGAACGGCTGGACGCCGCCGCGGCCGAGAGCAGTGATCCGTGGAACAACGCCGGTACCGGGCATTCGGCCCTGTGTGAGCTCAATTACAGCCCGCAGAGGCCGGACGGTTCGGTCGATATCAGCAAGGCTGTCGATATCAACGAGCGGTTCCAGGTCTCCCGCCAGTTCTGGGCCTACGCGGTGGAGAACGGGATCCTGAGCGATCCCTCCCGCTTCATCAACCCCATCCCGCACGTGAGTTTCGTGCACGGCGCCGCCGATGTGGAGTACCTGCGCAGGCGGTACGAGGCGCTCTCCCGGCACCCACTGTTCGCCGGGATGGAGTACATCGACAGCCCCGACGAGTTCGCCCGCCGGCTACCGCTGATGGCCCGCGGCCGCGATTTCTCCGACCCCATCGCCCTCAACTGGTCGGACGGGGGCACCGATATCGATTTCGGTTCGCTCACCAAGGAACTGCTCGCCCATATCGGTGCCAGCGGCGGGGAGATCGGCTTCGGTAACGAGGTTCGTAACCTGTCCAAGCAGAAGGACGGCAGCTGGAAGGTCACGGTGCGCAACACCCGGACCGGGCGCACTCGCACGCTGATCAGCAAGTTCGTCTTCGTCGGGGCCGGCGGCGGGGCGCTTCCGCTGCTGCAGAAGGCGGGAATCAAGGAGATCCGCGGTTTCGCGGGATTCCCGGTCTCGGGTCAGTTCCTGCGGTGTACCAATCCCGAACTGATCGCAAAGCACGGAGCCAAGGTCTACGGCAAGGCGGCGGTCGGTGCGCCGCCGATGTCGGTGCCGCATCTGGACACCCGCGTCATCAAGGGCAGGCCCGGCCTGCTGTTCGGCCCCTATGCCGGCTGGACCCCCAAGTTCCTCAAGGACGGCAGCAATGCCGACCTGTTCAAATCGATCAAACCCGGCAACCTGGCACCGATGCTCGGCGTCGGCGTCACCGAGTTGAGCCTGGTCAAATACCTGATCACCGAGTTGATGAAATCGCAATCCGGCCGGGTGTACACCATGGAGGAGTTCCTCCCGCGCGCCGAGGGCCGGGACTGGGAACTCATCACGGCCGGCCAGCGAGTCCAGGTGATCCGCCGTAAGGGCATCGGCGGTGTCCTGGAACTGGGTACCGCCGTCATCGCGGCGCAGGACGGTTCCATCGCCGGCCTGCTGGGCGCCTCGCCCGGCGCCTCCACCTGTGTCACCGCCATGCTGGACGTCCTGGAACGCTGCTTCCCGGCCGAGTACGAGCAGTGGACGCCCAAACTGGAGGAAATGGTCCCGTCGCTGGGTGTGAAACTGTCGGAGAACCAGCGCCTCTTCGGCGAGGTGTGGGACTGGACGGGTAAGGCTCTGCAGCTCACCCGGTCCGATACACGCGCCGGGGTCGCCGCCGGGGTCTGATCCGGGCAAAATCGCGCGCGACGGCCCGCGGGGTGGAACCTCGCGGGCCGTGCCGTGTCGCGGCCGCGCGCCACGGTGCGCCCGGGGCATTCGCGTGCATCTCGCGCCGAGGTGTGATAGCAAGGCGCGATGATGTCAACGGTTGCACTCCGGCGGTCATGGGCGCAGGATCTCGATACCCCCACCCTGTACGAGTTGCTGAAGCTGCGGGTCGAAGTGTTCGTGGTCGAGCAGAAATGCGCGTACCCGGAGCTGGACGGACAGGACCTGCTGCCGGAGACCCGGCATCTGTGGCTCGACGACGAGGGCGAGGTCATCGCCACCCTGCGCCTGCTCGAAGAGCACGAGGACGGCGTCAAATCCTTCCGGATCGGGCGGTTGTGTACCGCGGTCGAGGCCCGCGGGCACGGATACACCACCCGGCTGCTGCAGGCCGCCCTGGCCGAGACCGGATCGCACACCGTCCGGCTCAACGCGCAGACCTACCTGATCGATCTCTACACCAAACACGGTTTCGAGGTCGACGGCCCGGAGTTCATCGAGGACGGCGTCGCGCACGTACCGATGCGCAAGGGATAGCCACCCCGGGCCCTTCCGCCCGTCTCGGGCAGGGGAGGGCCGGGCCGGGCGACAGCACGTTTTAGAGTGGGGCCGTGTCCTCCACCGAAACCGCCCGGCCCGCATCCCGACCGATCGTCTCCGCCGCGGATGGCGGTGAGGCCGGGTTCCCGTTCTCCGCGGTGGTCGGACAGGAGCGGTTGCAACTGGCGCTGATCCTGTGCGCTGTGCATCCCGGTATCGGTGGCGTACTCGTGCGCGGCGAGAAGGGAACCGCGAAGTCCACGGTGGTGCGGGCGCTGGCGCGGCTGCTACCGCCGGTGGTAGACGAATCGGGCGCCCGCCCGGCGCGACTGGTGGAACTCCCGGTCGGCGCCACCGAGGACCGGGTCGTGGGCTCGCTCGATCTGGAGCGGGTCCTGCGCGACGGCGAACAGGCGTTCCGGCCCGGACTGCTCGCCGCCGCCCATCACGGTGTGCTGTACGTGGACGAGGTCAACCTGCTGCACGACCACCTGGTGGATGTGCTGCTGGACGCCGCGGCCATGGGCCGGGTGCACATCGAACGCGACGGTGTCTCGCATTCCCATCCGGCCCGGTTCGTCCTGGTCGGCACCATGAACCCGGAGGAAGGCGAGCTGCGGCCGCAGCTGCTCGACCGATTCGGCCTGACCGTGGATGTGATCGCCTCCCGGGACGTGGACGTCCGGATGGTCGTGGTCCGCCGCCGCCTCGATTACGAGGCCGATCCGAACGGTTTCGCGGCCGCCTACGCCGCCGCGGACGCCGAGATCGCCGACCGTGTCCTCACCGCGCGCGACCGGCTGCCCGAGGTCGCGCTCGACGATGTGGAACTGCGGCGTATCGCCGCGGTCTGCGCCTCCTTCGACGTCGACGGTATGCGGGCGGATCTGGTGGTGGCCCGCACCGCCGCCGCCCATGCCGCCTGGTGCGGGCGCGGCAGTGTCACCGCCGACGATGTGCGCGTCGCCGCCGAACTGGCGCTGCCGCACCGGCGGCGGCGGGACCCGTTCGACGAACCCGGGATCACCCCCGAACAGCTCGACGACGCCATGCGCGACGCGGCCGAGCAGGCCGGCGATCAGCAAAACGCACCGGCCGACGACGAGGCGCAGGGGTCTCGGGGCCCCGCCGATCCCGACGACGACCCGGACGGTCCCGGTGGCGGCGCCGAGGCACCCGGTGCGGACACCGAGACGAGCGAGAACTCCGGCAACCCGGATGGCGCCGGCGGGGCCGGGCAGACGAGCGCGCCGGTCGCGGCACCGGTCCGGCCGCCGCGCTGGGAGGTGCCGGGTGTGGGCGAAGGAGCGCCCGGCCGGCGGTCCCGCGCGCAGACCCGGCAGGGCCGCGTGGTGAACTCGACTCCCGAGCCCACCGGCGGCCTGCATCTACTGGGCACCCTGCGGGCCGCGGCGCCGCATCAGCGGGCGCGTGGCCGGCGCACCGGGCCACTGGTGCTCGCGCCCGGCGATCTGCGCGGGGCGTACCGCGAGGGCCGCGAGGGCAACCTGGTGCTCTTCGTGGTCGACACCTCCGGTTCCATGGCCGCCCGCGACCGGCTGTCCGCGGTGACCGGCGCGGTGGTGACTTTGCTGCGCGATGCCTATCAGCGGCGCGACAAGGTCGCGGTGATCTCGGTCCGCGGCAGCGAGGCCGAACTGGTACTACCGCCCACCTCCTCGATCGATATCGCCGTCCGCCGCCTGACCGGGTTGCGTACCGGCGGGAAGACTCCGCTGGCCGCGGGGTTGCACACCGCACGCGAGGTGGTCTACCGGGAACGCGTCCGCGACCCGCAGCGCCGGCCGATGCTGGTGTTGCTCACCGACGGCCGCGCCACCGGCGGAACCGATCCGGTGCCGCGGGCCCGCGCGGCGGCCGACCGGCTCGCCCGCGACGGTGTCACCTCCGTTGTCGTCGACTGCGAACGCGGCATGGTCCGGCTGGGACTGGCCGCCGAACTGGCGGCCGCGCTGGGCGGTACGGCCGTCCGGCTCGGCGAATTGACCGGTGCCTCGGTGGCCGAGGTGGTCCGCGCGGGCGCCTCCGGCGGCGCGCGCGCCGCGTGAGCCCGGTTCCGGCCCGTACCGGACGAGCACGAAATCCGAACCAGATCAGGAGAACTCATGCCCCAAGGGGTGCCCGAGCATGTACCCGACGACGGGCTGACCACCCGGCAGCGCCGTAATCAGCCGGTTCTCGCCGTGCACACCGGTCCGGGCAAAGGTAAGTCCACCGCCGCCTTCGGGATGGCGTTGCGCGCCTGGAACCAGGGTTTCGATGTGGCGGTGTTCCAGTTCGTCAAGAGCGCCAAGTGGAAGGTGGGGGAGGAAGCGGCTTTCCGCGAGCTCGGCCGGCTGCACGGCGAGACCGGTGTGGGCGGGCCGGTGCAGTGGCACAAGATGGGCGAGGGCTGGTCGTGGACTCGTAAACAGGGCACCGAAACCGATCACGCGGCCGCGGCGCTGGCCGGCTGGCAGGAGATCGCGCGGCGACTGCGTGCCGAGGAGCACCGGTTCTATGTGCTCGACGAATTCACCTACCCGCTGAAATGGGGGTGGGTGGATGTGGCCGAGGTCGTCGACACCCTGCGCGCGCGTCCGGGCAACCAGCATGTCGTCATCACCGGCCGGGACGCGCCGCCGGAACTGGTGGAGGCGGCGGACCTGGTGACCGAAATGACCAAGGTGCGCCACCCCATGGACGCGGGACGCAAGGGGCAACGGGGTATCGAATGGTGAGCCGGTCCCGGGGTGCCGGGATCCGGTGCGCGGGCCGCCGGTCCCGCTCGACCGGGAATGCCGGGCGATGAGCGCCGCCCCGGGGATAGTGCTCGCCGCGCCGGCCTCCGGCAGCGGGAAGACCACTGTCGCCACCGGTCTCATCGGTGCGCTGCGCGGTGCGGGCCGCCGGGTGGCCCCCTTCAAGGTGGGGCCCGACTACATCGATCCCGGCTATCACGGCCTCGCCGCCGGACGCCCCGGTCGTAACCTGGATCCGGTGCTGGTCGGGCACGACCGGATCGCCCCGCTCTATCGCCACGGTGCCCGCGACTGCGATATCGCGGTGGTGGAAGGGGTGATGGGTCTGTTCGACGGACGGATCGACGAACAGGCCGCCGACCCCGTCGCGGAAGGCTCCACCGCCCAGGTGGCGAGCCTGCTGGGCCTACCGGTGGTCCTGGTCGTGGACGCGCGCGGGCACAGCCAGAGCCTGGCCGCACTGCTGCACGGGTTCGCCACCTTCGACTCCGGTGTGCGGCTGGGCGGGGTGGTGCTCAACCGGGTCGGTAGTGCGCGGCACGAGCAGGTGCTGCGCGCCGCCTGCGACCGGGTGGGCCTGCCCGTGCTCGGCGCGCTGCCCCGGCTGGCCGAACTCGAGGTCCCGTCCCGGCATCTGGGCCTCATCCCGGCGGTGGAACACGGCCTCGCGGCGCGGCGCGCGGTGGACGCGATGACCGATCTGGCCACGCGTCATATCGATCTCGCCGCGGTCGTGGCGCTGGCCGCGGCGCCGGAGTCCGGGCCGAGCTGGGACGCGGACCGGGAACTCGCGGACGACGTCGCGCTGCCGCACGGGCCGGATCCGGTGATCGCGGTAGCCGGTGGACCCGCCTTCACCTTCGGCTATGCCGAACATCGGGAACTGCTCACCGCCGCGGGCGCCCGGGTCGTCGTGATCGACCCGCTGCACGACACCCTGCCGGGCGAGGCCGCGGGCCTGGTGTTGCCGGGCGGATTCCCGGAGGAGCACGCGGGAACGCTGGCGGCCAATACCGGACTGCGCGCCGCGGTGGCGGAGCGAGCCCGGGCGGGGCTGCCCGTCCACGCCGAATGTGCCGGGCTGCTGTACCTCACCCGATCCCTGGACGGTCATCCGATGGCGGGCCTGATCGACGCGGTCGCCGAGTTCGGACCCCGCCTGACCCTGGGATACCGAGACGCGGTGGCGCTGGCCGATTCCGCGCTGTGGCGGACCGGTGAGCGGGTACGCGGCCACGAATTCCATCGGACCCGGCTGGTGGAATCCGGCGGTGCCCCGCCTGCCTGGGGGTGGCGTACCGCCGGGGAGCAGTGGCGCGAGGGTGCGGTCGTGCACCGGGTGCACGCGTCCTACCTGCACACCCACCCGGCCGGAAACCCGGACGCCGTGCGCCGGTTCGTCGCCGCCGCACGCGCCCATCAGCGCACCCGCCCCGCGGCGCGCGCACGGTGATCGGCGGAGACCGGCGGTCCGGAGCCGCCCCGGCACCCTGCCGTGAAGAACTCGCGGTCGGTCTCGGCCTGCGCCCGGATCCGTCCGCCGAGCAAATTCTCGCGGTACTGGTACAGGCCTTCCCCGGGCAGCGGATAGCCTGCCTCGCGACCCTGGATCGCCGGGCCGGGGAGCCGGGGCCTCGCGACGCTGCCGCCGTACTGGGCGTGCCACTGTTCGGCTATTCCACCGAGCGGCTGGCGCGGGTGCCGGTGCCGAACCCATCGGAGCGGGTAGTCGCCGCGCTGGGTATCCCCGGTGTGGCCGAGGCCGCCGCGCTGCTGGTCGGCACCGGGCCGTTGCTCGTGCCGCGGCGGGTGGTCGGGGGCATCGTGGTCGCCGCGACCGCCGCGCACGATTAGACCGGGCCGGCGCACCGCCGGTCTGCCGGAGGGAGAGCGCTTCGACCACGCGTGCCGGTCGTCGTCGACCTCTGACGCTAGGGCGCCACCGACAGCAGATCCGCGAAACCGGTGGGGTCGTGCCGGCCGACGCTCGCGTGTTCGAACAGTCCCCAGCCCTCGGCGTCCCCGCAGCGGGCGTGCGCGATGTGGTCGGTGACGCCCCACGGCATCCGCCCGGCGATCGCCGGATCGGTGAGGTCGTAGCTGTTGGCCCACGACCAGTCGCGGCCCTTCCACTGCCCGTGCTGCCAGTCCGGGTCGCCGCCGTAACCGCAGCCGATGTGCAGCGGTATCCCGGTGACGGTGCGGATATCGATGGTCAGCGGTTTCCCGTCGGGAGTCCGCAGTTCCAGGCTCGCGCTCTCGGGATGGCGGCTTCCCGACCGGTAGTCGATGGTGATCCGCGGCCAGCCCAATTGTTCCACCGATCCGTCCGGGAACACCCGGACCGCATCGTTGAGGGTGCGGTAGCCGTCGGGGCTTTCCTGGATGATCACCACTACCGCGAAATCGTCGAATCGCAGCGGCACGTACAGCCACCAGAACCCACCGGCACCTTCGGCGGCGGCCCGGCCCGGCGGTTCGGCCTCACCGACGGGGCGGATACCCCAGGAGCGGTCCCGGGTGCCGGTCCAGATCGCCGGGTCCACGGTGATGTCCTCGCCGCCGATCGCGAGCGTGCCCGCCCACGAACCGACCTGGGCGAAGCGGGAGGCGTCGAGGGTCGGACGGTTGCCGGCCAGCATGACGTGCGGCTGCTCCTGCACGGCGGGGAAGGCGCCGGTCCAGGTGAGGTCGAGGCCCAGGTCCTCGTGTTCGCACACCACCCGGATGCGGCGCAGCGGTTCGACCACTTCGATCCGGTAACCGCCGACCGCCATATCCAGACTCCGGTCGCCGCGTGCGTCGGAGAACCGCACGGAGGTGATCTCGTCGCCGCGGCGTACCGCGGCGTAGGCGTCGGCGACACCGAGATTCGGGTAGACCCCGAATCCGGTCACCAGCATGATCGCGCCGTCGCGGTTGTGCGCGTTGAAATAGCTGCGGTCGTAGAAGTTCCGGTCGCTGGTCGCGGCCCGGGCGATGGGCAGCGGTGCCTGGTGGATCGGGTACTCGTCCAGGGCCCCCGGGGCGGTGGCCGGGGTGTGGGCGGTGGTTTCGCTCATCTCAGTCCCATCCGTAGGTGCCGTCGAGCAGGGCTTCCAGGGTGGCGCGGTGCATGATGTAGTCGTCACGCTCCGCCGGGGCGGTGTCCTCGCCCATATGGATCATCCGGCGTTTGATCCGGGCCATGACGATCGCGTGCCGCAGCGCGGCATAGGTGAGGTAGAAGTCCAGGTCTGTGACGGTGTGTCCGCTGACCTTCTGGTAGTGCGCGACGACCTCGTCGCGGCGCAGGAAATCGGGAAGGCCGGGGAAGCCGAATCCGGTGGCGATGTCCTGGAAGAAGCGGTGCAGGAAGATCATCCAGGCCAGATCGAGTTCGCGCGGGCCCAGTGTGGCCATCTCCCAGTCCAATACGGCGACCGGGGCGAACCCCTCGTAGATGATATTACCGGGCCGGGCATCACCCCAGCTCAGCACATCGGGACCGGGATCGTCGGGAAAGTTGCGGTCCAGCCAGTCGAAAGCGCTTTCGATGAGCGGGATCTCGTAGCCGTCGCCGGCCAGCGCCCAGTGGTACCAGGCCCGGTCCGCTTCGATATGGCGGCGTAGCGCCGTGCCCGGCCCGTCGAGTTCGGGGAACCGTCGTGCCGGTTCGGGCAGCGCGTGGATCCGGGCCAGGACATCGAGGGTGTTGCGGGTGAGTTCGGCCCGCTCGGCGGTGGTCGCGTCGTAGAGCCAGCCCGCGAACACGTAGGGCGGATTGTCCCCCGGGATGCGGCCGGGTACCCGGTCCATCACGAAGAACGGCGCACCGCAGGCCGCGCTCCCGGTTTCCAGCCAGCGCAACCGTGGTACCGGGACATCGGTGGCGGCGGCGATTTCGGTGATGACCCGGTACTGCAGTTCCAGATCGTATTTCTCGAAGACCGGGAACGCGCCTTCCTCCGGGATCATCCGCGCGACGAAGGCGCCCCCTTCGGTGCGGCCGCCGGATTTCCAGTGCGCGTCGAAGAGCACCGAGGCGCTGGACAGGCCGCCGGACAGCGGCCGCTGCAGATCACTGATGACCGGCGGTCCGTCGGCGCCGACCCGGTCCCGTAACCACTCCGAGAGTTGTCCCCCCAGCGCGTCCAGATCGCGTTCGCTGGTGGTGAGCCGCATATGTTCGGTGGGGTTCACATCGTCGGGCATCGTCGTCCTCCTGACGCCATCCGGCCTCGGCGCGGAGACCGCCCGGTCTCGGCTGACAGGTCACCGGGCCGCCCGCGTGCGGGAGACTGTAACGTGTTTCAGTCTCGGGCGGTGCCGATTCGGCGGATCATCGGTCTGCCGGAACATCGCGAATCGCTCCCCGCGCGCGGCCGGCCGACCATAATTCCTGCTATGGCCGGGGCGAGCCGCTCGGCCGGGTGGGAGGACCACGATGAGCGTGACGCTGTGCCGGCGCGACCGCGGGTGGTGGGGCGCGGCGGCGGGATCGTCCCCGGCCCGGCAGACCGGGCGGGCCCGCATAAAGCGTTTACGCGACGCGATCGCCGTGCTGGTGGCGGCGGTGCTGCTCCTGGCGCTGGGGACGGCGTTGCGCCCGCTGTTCGTCGACGACCCGGCGGCACCGGAGGTGCTGTCCGCCACGGAGATCGGATTCGTCCAGGATATGGCCGCCCATCACCATCAGGCACTGGTGATGGTGCAACGACTCGATCCCGGCGTCGCCCCCGCGGTGCAGGGTTTGGCCCGGCAGATCGAGGACACCCAGCTCTCCGAGATCGGCACCCTGCTGGGCTGGTTGCGGCTGGCCGGAGCGCCGGCCGCGGGCGCGGAGCCGATGGGCTGGATGCCCGCGCGGACCCACGATCATCACGCCGCCCACGACCCGGCGGCGGCCGTGATGCCGGGGATGGCCACGCAGGCCGAACTCGACAGCCTGTCGGCCGCGCGGGGCCGTACTGCCGCGGTCCTGTTCCTGCAACTCATGCAGCGCCATCACGACGGTGGTATCGCCATGGCCCGGGTGGCCGACGCGCTGCTCACCGAGGGGGTGGTGAAACAGGTGGCCCGGGAGATGATCACCGCGCAAACCCAGGAGTCCGGCCTGATGACCTTGCTGCTGGCGGAGCTGGCGGCGGATCCGCCGGGCTGAGCCGGAATGAACGCCCCCCGGAGCCGGTTGCTCGTGTGCATGAGCGCTATCTCGTTGCCCGACACCGTCAAGCAGTACATCGACGATGCCAAACTGTTCGTGACAGTGGCCACCATCGGCCGCGACGGGCACCCGCATCTGACCGTCACCTGGATCGACCGGGACGGCGACGAGTTGCTCTACTCCACGACGACCGACCGCGTCCAGGGCAAGAATCTGGCCCGCGATCCGCGCATCTCGGTTCTGATCGCGCCGCCGGACAACCCGTATGTCTACGCGGAGATCCGCGGTACCGCCACCCTCACCCCGGACCCCGACCTGCTGGTCGGCGACCGGATGTCGATCAAGTACACCGGCAAGCCGTACGCTGAGTTCAATCCGGCCGCGGTGGACGACGGCCCCCGGGTGGCGGTGCGGATCACCCCGACCAAGATCACCGGGAGGCTGTGACGCCGGGTGACCGGGTGGGTCGCCGGGGTCAGGCCGCCTGGGCTTCGTCCTGGGCGTGCTGAGCCCGGGCGACCTCTTCCGCGGTGTAGCGCAGGGTCAGCGCGATCAGGCCCACCAGCAGCCCGCCGATCGCGGCCACCAGCAGGGCCAGGGTGTAGCCGTCACCGAGTGCGGTGATCTCCGCCGCCGTCATCTCGGCCGGTTTCTTGATGGTCCCGCCCTCGGACAGGGTCCGGGAGGCGGCCAGCGGAGTGAGCACGCCGATGGCGATGGGGGTCCCGAGGTTCAGGAACATCTGGCCGATCGCCGACAGCGGGCCGATCTCGTCCGGCGGCACCCCGACCAGCACACACAGCGGAATGAGCACCATGGCGATACCGATGCCGAAACCGATCACCGAGAACAGCGGCAGCAGGGTGGACCAGTAGCCGACGTCCGCGTCCAGCGTCGAGCCGTAGCCGAGGCCGGCCATCAGCACCACCGCCGCGCCGACCAGCAGCCACCGGGGCGCGATGTGCAGGGCCAGCCGGGTGGCCACCGCGCTGCCGAGGCCGACGCCGACGGTGAACGGGATGAACGAGATCCCGGCGACCAGCGGGCTGTAACCGACCACGTTCTGTACGAACAGGCCGGCGAAATAGGTGGTGGCGCCGAGCACGCCACTGGCGAGCAGGATCACCACGAAGGTGGCGACGCGGTCGCGGCTGTCGAACAGCGTCCATGGCAGCAGGGGATTGTCCACGTGCCGTTCCGCGAAGACGAAAACCGGCAGCAGCACCGCGCCCGCGATCAGGGTGCCGTAGACCAGGGGGTCACCCCAGCCGAGTTCCGGTCCCTCGGTGGCGCCCCAGACGATCAGGGCGCACGCCAGGGTGCCGAGGAACGCGCCGCGCACATCCAAAGTGAGCCGCTGATGGTGGGTATCGCGGAGCGCGACCAGCGCGCCGATCACGATGAGCACGCCGATCGGCACATTGATCAGGAAGATCCACCGCCAGCTGGCCTCGGTGAGTGCCCCGCCGATCACCAGCCCGCCGACCGAGCCCAGCGCGACCATCGAGCCGAAGATGGCGAAGGCCTGGTTGCGGACCTTGCCCGGGGCGAAGGTGCTGGCGACCAGCGCGAAGGCGGCGGGCGCGGCGAGTGCGGCGCCGGTGCCCTGGAAGGCTCGCGCGGCGATGAGCATCTGCTCGCCCTGCGCCAGCCCGCACAGCATGGAGGCCAGCGTGAACAGGCCCACACCGAGGACGAACATGCGCCGTCGTCCGAACGAATCGCCGATCCGGCCGCCGAGCAGCATCAGGCCGGCGAACGGCAGCCCGTAGGCGGTGATGGTCCACGCGCTGCCCGAACTGGACAGGCCCATTTCCTCCTGCAGCCGCGGCAGGGCCAGGATCACCACGGTGCCGTCCAGCACCACCATCAGCTGTAACCCGCTGAGCACGAGAATGGCGAGGCCGAAGGCTCGTTTCGTCACCGGATATTTGATAGCTGGGGGGTTATCGAGCACAGTGGGTCACTGTAACCGACCGTCGCCGGCCGCTACCGGCGCGGCGCTGAACCCGGCCGTGGGCCCGATCACAATGATCGCGGGCGGCCGGATCCCTTCGGCGCGGACGCGTTCGGCCACATCGGCGAGGGTGGCCCGCAATACCCGCTGGCCACGCAGGGTGCCCTCCTGGATCACCGTCGCCGGGGTCTCGGCGGGGCGGCCACCCGCGCGCAGGACGGCGGCGAACTGTTCGATCCGCTCCACCGCCATCATCAGGACAAGGGTGCCGCGCAGCCGGGCCAGTGCCGGCCAGTCGACCAGCGAATCCGGGTGGTCCGGTGGAATATGGCCACTGACCACCACGAATTCATGGGTGACACCGCGATGGGTGACCGGGATGCCCGCGGCTGCCGGCACCGAGATCGGGCTGGTGACTCCCGGCACCACCGTCACCGGCACCCCGGCGTCTACACAGGCCTCGAGTTCTTCGTAGCCGCGCCCGAATACATACGGGTCCCCGCCCTTGAGCCGGACCACGAATTTGCCCGCCCGGGCGCCGTCCACCAGGGCCCGGTTGATCGCGTCCTGTGCCATCGAGCGTCCGTACGGGATCTTGGCGGCGTCCACGACTTCGACATCCGGGCCCAGCTCGGCCAGCAACTCCGGCGGGGCCAGGCGGTCGGCCACCACCAGATCGGCCCGGGCCAGGAGCCGGCGGCCGCGCACGGTGATCAGATCGGGGTCGCCGGGCCCGCCACCGACCAGGGCGACTCCGGGGGCCATGGGGGTCGCGTCGTCGGTGACCACACCCGATTGCAGCGCTTCCAGCAGCGCCGTCCGGACCGCGGCCGAGCGCCGATGCCTGCCGCCGGCCAGTACGCCCAGGGTCATCCCGTCGTAGCGGGCGGTGGCCGGGGTGACCGCCGTCCCGGACTGCGCGTGATCGGCGCGGACGCAGAAGATCCGGCGCCGGGTGGCCTCGGCGACGACGGCGGCGTTGGTCTCCGGCCCGTCGGTGCAGGCGATGGCGTACCAGGCGCCGTCGAGGTCACCGTCGGCGTAATCGCGCAGGGTGAGCGTGATCTGGCCCGCGGTGGCCATCGCCTCGACCGCGGGGGTGGCCTCCCGGGTGATCACCTCGAGGACCGCACCGGCGGCGATGAGCAGGCCCAACCGGCGCTGTGCCACGCTGCCCCCGCCCACGACGACGACCCGGCGTCCGTTCAGATCGAGTCCCACCAGGTAGTTCGAGTCCCCGGCGGACAGGTTGTCGGTATCGGCTGACGTGTTCGGCACAAGGCTCGAGCCTACGGCCCGGGGCGGCGTGGTCCGCAGCCGCCCGTCGGAGGTTCCGGGGCCCGAATCAGGTGAGGACGACCAGCTCGGTATCGGAGGCGACCTCGGTGCGCAGTCCGGCTTTGTTCGCGACCCGGGCGACCGCACGGATATCCCCGGGTTCGGCGCGGGTGAGCACCAGGGCCCGGGCCAGCAGGCCCTTGTGGTGCTTGTTGAAGTGGCTGACCACCGTGCGGGATCCGTCCGCGTGCTCGGTGAGCACCGTTGCGGTGACCGCGCCCGGTACCCGGCCGAGCTGCTGGTAGGTGCCCGAACGGAGGTCCACCACGAGTTCGTCGCCGGCCGCGTCGCGCAGGGCCGGGCCCAGGTGCTCACGCCAGACCGCGGCCAGGGTGGGCCGGCCCGGGAGTTTCGAGCCACCCGACAGCCGATAGGCGGGAATGGGATCACCGGCCCGCACCGCGCCGAAAAGCGCCGAGCCGACCGCGATCCGGGCGAGCGCTTTCGCGCGCTGGGTTCGGGTGAAGGAACTCGCGGCCAGCGCGTCGTACAGAACGCCGGTATAGCGTTCCAGCGCCGGCCGAGTCGGGGAGGTGCGCACCGCGGCGTTGCGGGCCAGCTCGGCCTCGGAGTTCTTGCCGAGCCCGAGGGCGGCCCGGGCGGCGTCCGGGTCACCGGCCAGTGCGACCAGGTCACCGACCAGCTGCGCACGGACCTCGGTGAGCGAGTCGAAGGCCAGCGCCGACAGATTCAGCGGGCCGCCGGAACCGCCGTCGGATTTGGTTTCGGAAGGGGGGAGCAGCACCAGCACGACCGGTTACGGTACCGGTCGCCGCCCCGCGCGCCCGCCGGGCCCGGCGGGACGGATCCGGGGCGCGGCGCCCGCCGAGCGCACGTCGCCCACCACCGGTAATCGAATGTGGCCGGCGGGTGCACAGGGGCTACGCTGGGCAACCGTGATCACCCGCCTCTCCCGACTGTTCCTCCGTACGTTGCGCGACGATCCCGCCGACGCCGAGGTGCCCAGCCACAAGCTGCTGGTGCGCGCCGGCTATGTGCGCCGGATCGCGCCGGGTGTGTACTCGTGGCTGCCGCTGGGCCTGCGGGTGCTGCACAGGGTGGAGGAGGTGGTGCGCGAGGAGATGAACGCCATCGGCGCGCAGGAGATCTCGCTACCGGCGCTGCTGCCGCGCGACCCCTACGAGGCCACCAACCGCTGGACCGAATACGGTGACGCCCTGTTCCGGCTGCAGGACCGCAAGGGCGCCGACTATCTGCTCGGCCCCACCCACGAGGAACTGTTCACCCTCACGGTGAAGGGTGAGTACAACTCCTACAAGGACCTGCCGGTCACCCTGTACCAGATCCAGGCCAAGTACCGCGACGAGGAACGGCCCCGGGCCGGCATCCTGCGCGGCCGCGAATTCATCATGAAGGACTCCTACTCCTTCGACCTCGACGAGGACGGGCTGAAGGCCAGCTACACCGCGCACCGCGAGGCCTACCAGCGTATCTTCGACCGGCTCGGCGTGAAGTACGTGATCGTCGCCGCGACCTCCGGCGCCATGGGCGGCAGTGCCTCCGAGGAGTTCCTGGCCGACAGCCCGGTCGGCGAGGACACCTATGTGGTGTGCCGGGAATCCGGATACGCCGCGAATGTGGAGGCCGTGGTCACCCCCGCGCCCGAGCCGCTGCCCCTCGAAGGGCAGCCTGAGGCGCAGGTCCACGACACCCCCGACACCCCGACCATCGCGACCCTGGTGGACTGGGCGAACGGTGCGGGAATCGCCGAGCGCTACGGCCGCCCGGTCACCGCCGCGGACACGCTGAAGAACGTCATGGTGAAACTGCGGCATCCCGATGGAAAGACCGAGATCATCGGTATCGGCGTGCCCGGCGATCGCGAGGTCGACGACAAGCGTCTCGGCGCGTCGGTCGAACCGGCCGAGGTGGAACTGCTCACCGACGCCGATTTCGCCGCCAACCCCTTCCTGGTGAAGGGTTATATCGGCCCGAAGGGGCTGCAGGCCAACGGTATCCGCTACCTGGTCGACCCCCGGGTGGTCACCGGCACCTCCTGGATCACCGGCGCCGACGCGCCCGGCAAACATGTCGTCGGCCTGGTGTCCGGCCGTGATTTCACCCCGGACGGCACCATCGAGGCCGCGCAGGTGCGCGACGGGGATATGTCCCCCGACGGCCGTGGCCCGCTGGTCTCGGCGCGTGGTATCGAGATCGGGCACATCTTCCAGCTCGGTTATAAGTACACCGACGCTTTCGAGGTCGATGTGCTGGGGGAGAACGGTAAACCGGTGCGGCTCGTGATGGGGTCCTACGGTATCGGCGTCTCGCGCATGGTGGCGGTCATCGCCGAACAGCAGCACGACGACAAGGGTCTGCGCTGGCCGTCCGAGGTCGCGCCGTACGACGTGCACGTGGTGATCGCCAACAAGGACGAGGCGGCCCGGGCCGGGGCCGAGGAGGTGGTGTCGGCACTGAACGCGCAGGGCCTGGACATCCTGTTCGACGATCGCACGGCCTCGCCCGGGGTGAAGTTCAAGGACGCCGAACTGCTCGGTATGCCCTACGTGCTGGTGATCGGCCGGGGCTGGGCCGAGGGCAGGGTGGAGCTGCGCGACCGGTTCACCGGAGAGACCCAGGACGTGCCCGCCGAATCAGCGGTCGAGGCGGTGCTCGCCCGGGTCCGCGGCTGACCCGCCGCTTTCTCGCCGAGCGGGTACGCCTCGCGTCGCCTGCTCGGCGAGCTGGAGTGCGGCCGCCCGCGTCGCTGCCGCGGCGGTCTGCTCGCCGGTGATGGAAAAGCTGATGATCGCGCCCTCGTGCAGGCTCAGCAGCTGCACCGCGAGCCGGTCGGGGTCCGCGGCCCCCGCCGCCGCGGCCAACTCCCGGAAGAGGTCGCGTAGCCACGTCTTCTCGTCGACGATCACCCGTCGGCCCGGGTGATCGGGTTCGGGCAGTTCGGCGAAGGCGTTGATGAAGCCGCAGCCACGGCTGTTGCCGGGCAGCCATTCGGGGAGAACGTCGAAGGGCACCAGTAGCCGCCGCATCGGATCGGTGTGCCCGGCCAGGTGGTCGGCGATCCGGGCGCGCCAGCGCCGGTCGCGATCTTCGAGATAGGTGACGAGCAGGCCGTCCTTGGAACCGAAGCGGTCGTACAGGGTGCGTTTGGTGACGCCGGATTCGGCGGCGATCGTATCGACGCCGACCGCGTGGATGCCGCGCGAGTAGAACAGCTCGGCGGCGGTGTCCAGGATCCGGCGGGCCGCCGGCGTGAGTGCCGGTTCTGCCCTGTCCGTCATGCCGGTCATGCGCGCCTCCCTTGCCTTCACAGGTCTGTGTACCTATCGTATAGGGCGACGGACTTTACAGATCTGTGTAGTGGAGGTCGGTATGCGGCGGATGATGCGTGGTCTGGTGAGATTCGCTCGCGATTTCGCGCTGGGAGTGCACACGGCCCACGGGATACGGCACGGCGTGGTGCGTCCGGAGGGTGCGCGGGAGCCTGCCGCGGAGACGGCGGAAGAAGGCCGGGTATGGGTGATGCGGGGTGGGCCGGTGGCCGCCGACCGTATGTCCGGATGGCCGCATCCCGCGCCGTCCGGGAGCTGAGCGCCCGCGGCGGGTGTGGCACCGGGTTCGGCGTTACTTGTGCGGGACTCCGGTGACCAGCCCGCCGTCCACCACGAATTCGCTGCCTGTCGCGTAGAAGGATTCGTCGCTGGCCAGGAAGAGGATGAAGGTGGCGACCTCGGCCGAGTCCGCCGGGCGGCCCAGCGGAATCGTCACCAGGTCGTCGGGGATGTTCTCGGTCATCGGGGTGCGGATGAGACCGGGGTGGACCGAATTGACCCGGATCTTGTGCGGGGCCAGTTCCAGCGCGGCGGATTTCGCCAGCCCGCGCACACCCCACTTCGATGCCACGTAGCCGTGTGCGAAGGGCGCGCCGCGCAGGCCTTCGACGGAGGAGACATTGATGATCGATCCGCCCCCGGCGGCGATCATGGGTTCGACGGCGGCGCGCATGCCCAGGAAGGTGCCGACCAGGTTGACGTCGAGGACCGCACGGAACTTCTCCAGGGACAGTTTCTGCAGCGGGGCGCCGTTGACGATCCCGGCATTGTTCACCAGTACGTCGAGCTTGCCGAATTCGGTGACGGCCGTCGCGACGGCGGTATCCCACTGGTCGGGCTCGGTGACGTCCAGCGGGACATAACGCGCGGGGGCTCCGATCTCATCGGCCAGGGCTTTGCCCTCGTCGTGGAGAACATCGCCGATGACAACCTGCGCGCCCTCGGCCACGAGCAGTTTCGCGTGGGCGGCGCCCATGCCCCGTGCGCCGCCACTGATCAGGGCGACTTTGCCGTCTACACGTCCCATGGCGGTGACGTTACCATGAAACTGGAACACGTTCTAGACACTGGTCCAGAGCCGTGCCCAGTTGGCAGGCGGCGGCTGAACAGCGTGTGCACCGCCGCGATCCCGGATCTAGGAGAATCAATGGCCCAACGCGTCGTCCTCATCGGCACCGGTAACGCCGGGCGGATCGCCCTCACCCAGCTCATCACCGACGCACGGTTCGAACTGGTCGGGGTATGGGTGTCCGACCCGGCCAAGATCGGCATCGACGCGGGGGAACTGGCCGGGCTGGGCGCCGGTACCGGGATCACGGCGGTCGGCGACCTCGACGAGCTGCTCGCCACCCGCCCGGACTGCGCGGTGTACTGCGCCATGGGCGATACCCGGCTGGTCGAGGCGATGGCCGATATCCGCCGCATCCTCGCCGCCGGAGTGAACGTCGTGGGCACCGCGCCCGGGCTGCTGATGTATCCGTGGGGGACGCTGCCGGCGAGATTCTTCGCCGAGGTGGAGGCGGCGGCCGCGGCAGGCGGCGCGAGTCTGTTCGTCAACGGAGTCGATCCGGGTTTCGTCAACGACCTGATCCCGTTCGCACTGGCCTCCACCTGCCGGCAGATCGAGCAGGTGCGCTGCCTGGAACTGGCGGACTACGCCACCTACGACGGCTCCACGGTCATGTTCGACGTCATGGGGTTCGGTACGCCGCTCGACACGACGCCGATGCTGCTGCAACCGGGTGTGCTGGGTATCGCGTGGGGTGCGGCGATGCGGGCGCTCGCGGCCGGGCTCGGCGTGCAGATCGATGAGATCACCGAAACCTACGAGCGGGAGCCCGCCCCGGAGAGCTTCCGGGTCGCGGTGGGCGAGGTGCCCGAAGGCACGCAGGCCGCGCTGCGTTTCGAGATCACCGGCCAGGTGGCCGGCCGCCCCGCCATCGTGGTCGAGCACATCACCCGGCTGCGTGACGATCTGCGACCGGACTGGGCGCGGCCGGCGCAGCCCGGCGGCTCCTACCGGGTGGAGGTCATCGGCGAACCCTCTTACGCGGTGGATATCTGCCCGTCCAGCCGGCACGGTGACCACAATTACGCGGCGATACTGGCCGGGGTGGGTCGGGTGGTCAACGCCATACCCGCCGTGGTGGCCGCCGAACCGGGTATCCGAACCACCGGTGACCTGCCGTTGTACACCGGCCCCGGGCTCAGGGCTCGCGGCTGACCGGGGGGATCTTCCGCCGGATTCGGCGGCGATCCGGCAGCGCACCTAAGCTCGGATACCAGAGCGTACGAGCCGCTGGCTCGGCGCCGAACCTCCAGGGAAGGTGCGCTGTATGTATGAGCCCGAACGGTCCGGCCATCGCGAGCCGAACCTGACCGAATTGCGCGAACGGGCCGCGCACGGTGATTCCGACGCCGTCGCGCAACTGCTGGATATCGGGGACGAACGCACCGATGCCGTGGATCTGAGCGAGTACGACCTCGGCGTGGCCGCCGAGCCGAACGCCGAGGCCGACAAGTAGGACCCCTTGTGGAAAACCGTCGCCGACCCGGCCGGAGCACCGATCCCACGGTGCTCCGGCCGGGTCGCTTGTAGGGTGGGTCGACATGGGAACCGCTCCGGCACTCACACCGGAGCGAACGTCTATCCGGAGCCCGGCGGCGTTCCCGGCGCACGCGCGGGCGGTGCTGGCGAACCGGCTGCGACTCCCCGGCGTCACCGTGTTGTGGGTGGCGGCCGGGCTCATCGCGGCACAACTCGCGGTCCGTGGGTGGGTGACCGCGCATGGATACTTCTACTGGGACGATCTGATCCTGGCCGGCCGGGCCGGGACCCTGCCGCTGCTGTCCGGTGATCTGCTGCTGCACGATCACGACGGCCATTTCATGCCGCTGGCCTTCGCGGTGTCCTGGCTGGTCACCACCATCGCGCCGCTGAACTGGGGCGTGACGGCGGCAGTGTTGCTGGCCGCCCAGCTGGCGGCCTCGCTCGCGGTGCTGCGCATGCTGCTGGTGCTACTCGGTCGGCGCCGGGCGCTGCTGATCCCCCTGGCGTTCTATCTGTTCTCCCCCCTCACCCTGCCCGCCTTCGCCTGGTGGTCGGCGGCGCTGAACGCCCTCCCCCTGCAGTTCGCGATCGCCTGGGTGGTGGGCGACGCGGTGCTGCTGGACCGTACCGGCCGCCGCCGGTACGCGATCTCCGGAGTCCTGGTCACGACGGTGGGGCTGCTGTTCTTCGAAAAAGCGGTCGTGGTGCCGTTCGTGGCGTTCGCCGTGGTACTGCTGCGGCGCTACGTCGACGGGCACCGTCCGGCCGTGCCGGAGGTACTGCGACGCGGCGCGGGGCTGTGGGCCGGGGCCGCGGCGGTCGTCGCGCTGTGGGCGGTGTTCTATCTGGCGGCGGTCGGGATTTCGAGCGGCGAGGGCGGCTCCGCCGACCTGGCCCATATGCTGCCCCGCGCGGCCTGGGCCGGAGTGGTGACCGCGCTCCTGGGCGGGCCGTGGGGCTGGGAACGGTGGGTGCCGTCGGCGCCGTGGGCCGTCGCCCCCGGCTGGGCGGTCTGGGCGGCGTGGGCGCTGCTGGCCGCCGGAATACTGCTGACCGTCCGGGCCCGGCGCGTGGTCTGGCCGGTGTGGGTGGCGGCGGTGGTCTACGTACCCGCGGTGCAGATTCCGGTGGTCCTGATGCGGGCGGGGCCCAATACCGTCGACGAACTCATGATGTCGTTGCGCTATCTGGCCGATGCCGCGGTGGTTCTCACCGCGGCGGGCGCCCTGATCCTGCGGGCCTTCGTGCGTGGCCGTGTGGTGGGCGGCGCCTTGCCTGGGTACACGACAGGAGACAGCCGGTGGCGCGGGCCCCTCCCTGCGATCGTCGTGGTGGCGATATTCGCGCTGAGCAGCCTCTGGTCGACCTACACGTTCACCCGCAGCTGGTCCGAGGGGCCGACGAAAGCGTATGTGAGCACGGTGAAATCGGAGTTCGCGCAGTGGGACGGGGCTCCGCTGCTCGCCCAGGAGGTGCCGTGGACCGTGTTGAATCCGACGGCCTATCCGGAGAACGAGGCGGGCCGGGTGCTCTCGTCGATCGCCCCGCCCGGCGCCTTCGCCGCCGCCACCGACCGCCTGCGCATGATCACCGACTCCGGCGAATTCGCCGATGCCCGCGTCTGGTGGAACCGCGGAATCCCGCCCGGTCCGGAACCGGGCTGCGGTTACCGGATCGGCGGGGATCTTTCGGTCCGGGTCCCCCTCGATGGCCCCATGATCGCGCACGAGTGGACCGCCCAGCTCAACTATTTCGCCGATCGCGACGCGACTCTCACCGTGGGGCTCGAACGCGGTGACCGGGTCGAGGCGCCGGTACGGGCCGGCCTGAACACCGTCTACGTGCGGATCGTCGGCAGCGGCTCGGCACTGATCCTCCGGAACGGGACCCCCGGATCGGTGGTGTGCCTGGGTACCGGTCCGGTCGGAGTGGCGTCGTACTCGTAGCGAGGTGCCGTCGTGCCGGTAGCCCGGGCGCCGGGCGCTTCCCGCCGATTACGCTCCCCGAGCGTGCCTTCCCACTCCCGGTGGTAGCAGCCGGGAGTGGCGGTGGTTACGTGTCAGATGTCGCGTGGTGTCCGGGTCCACGGTCGAGGGGACGAGTCGATCCGGGCGTCGGCGGCGTGAGGTTTCGTGCACGGTATAGCGGCCGCGGTCGTGACGACCGGGCCCGAGGGTGAAGCGAGGCGGTGGCGATGACCGAGGACGGTGCGTCCGTGGACTCCGTCACCGGAGAGCTGGCCACCAGGCTCGGGACGGTCGGGGGGTACGCCGGCGAGGCGATGCGGCGCGGCGTGCGGGACGCGGCCGGGGGTGCGCAGACGATCGCCTTGCTGGTGCAGGCGGATACGGCGGCCACGCAGCATCTCGAACCGGCCGATACCGCCGCCCCCACCGCGCCCGGCGGTGCGGAACCCCCGCCGCCCGCAGCACTCCCGCCCGCCGGGGACGTCCCGCCACCCGCCGACCGTCCCGTCCCGGAGGAGAAGTCCACCGAGACCGGTGCCGCCGATCACTACCGGGGTTCCGCCGACCGGCCGACGGCCGACGCTTCCCCGGAATCCACGTCGACCCGTGGAGCGGTAGGTGACCGGCCTGTCCCGGATCCGGGCCCGGCACCGCGTGCGGCGGCCGAGGCGCACCCGGCCCCGGATACCACCCCGGCCCAGGAACCATCACCCAAGCCCGCCCTCGGCCCGCCGGCCGCGGAGCAGCACCCGGCACCGCCGGTCCCCACCACGGACGACCCGTCCCGGGCCGACGCTGCGGTGCCGCCGGGCGACCCGATCGCCGCGGCCGCCGGGCACACCCCGTGGACTCCCGCGGGATCGGAGCAGACATCCGGTCATCCGCCCGGGTCCACGCCGTGGAACTCGGGGACGGGCTCGTCGATGCCCTATGCTCCCGGCATGCCGGGCGGGCTGGGATCCCTCACCCCGCAGGAACGCCCACCGCGGGGCAGCGCGCCCTGGTCGCGTGGCCGCGGCAGCAAGGAGGAGACGGTCTTCCCCCGGCCCCGGCCCGATCGGTCGAACTCGACCAACCGCACGGAATGGGCACCACCCTGATCCGGAACCGGATCAGGGTTGTCCGGGGAACGCGGTGGTCGCCGGGGCGATACCGGCCGCTGCCTGCCAGACGGCTCGCCGCCCGGCCGATTCGGTGAGCGCTTCCAGACCGGTGCGCCGGATGAGCTCGGTACCGGCGTGTTCGATCACCGCGCGCCAGGCCACGGCCGAATCGGTTTCCACCACTATGGCCAGCCGCGCGGCCGACGCCGGGTCGGTGACCTCGACGGGCACCGTGTAGGCGGGCTCGGGAGGTGGCGCGGCGGCCCCGTCGCCGGTGAGGAGATCGACGGTGCCGTCCCGGCGGGCGCGGTGCGCGGCGGTGTGCTCGTTGACCGTGCGCCGCAGCTCCGGGCTCGAATGGGCGGCGATCACGCCGTACGCGTAGACCGCCGCGTATTCGGCGTCGAGGGCGTCGCGCAGCGCCTGCTGTTCTTTCCCGCTCATACCAGCAGCACCCCCACCTGAACCGCGCAGGCGGCGCTGATCGAGGCGAGCAGGCCCGCCCGATACCCGGACTGGGTGACGGCGAGATCGGATGCGGCCCGCTGCGAGGACGTCAGCTGATCGCGCAGCGCGGCGATACTCGGTGGCGCGTGCGGGGCCGCTGTCGTGGTGGGCGCCGGGGTGCGTACGGCGGGGGTCGTCCCGTCGCCGTAGACGCCGATCGCCCGATCGATCTCGGTGCGCAGCGCCGCCGCGTGCGCGGTGCGTTCCGCGGCGATGACGGTGAGCGCGTCCGTGCGCTGCGGTTCGATCGCGATGGCGGCGGTGGCCGCCGCGGCATCGCTGCGTGCTGAGAATTCCTGCGCGACCAGCACATCCGGCTCGGTGATCGGCTCTTCCGCGCAGGCGACCAGGGCGCCGACGGCGAACAATCCGACTGTGCCGCCGCCCGCGACCCGTAGCGCGGTACGGCGATTCATCCGGCGGGCGCTGCCCGCCCGGTCGGGGGAGGGGCCGCGGGGACACCCGGCCGCGGGCCGGTCGGTAACGCGCTCGGTCACCGGACCATCGTGCCAGACCGCAGGCGCCCCCCGGCTGCGGGCACCACCGCGCGAACTTACCGCCGACCGCTGGTCCTTTACCTTCTCCGGGCGCGTTACGCTAGGTCACCGGCACAGAACATTTCCGTCCGCGTGACAACTGAACCAGGAGCTGCCCATATGCCCATGCCGACCGAGGAGAGGGTGAGCCGGCTCGTCGCCGGACTCGTCGCCGGTCGAGGATTCGATCTCGAGGGTGTCGAGGTTTCGACCGCGGCGGGACAGACCCGGGTACGGGTTATCGTGGACAGTGACCGCAGCGCCGACCTGGACAGTATCGCCGAACTCAGCGCGCAGGTGTCGGCTTGCCTGGACGACGCGGACGACGAATTCGAGGCCGCCCGGTACCTGCTCGAGGTAACCACCCCCGGAATCGACCGCCCGCTCACCGCCCCCCGGCACTGGCGCCGGGCTCGCGGCCGGAAGGCCGAGATCACCTTGAAACCGGGCGTCGCACCGCCGGAACCCGGCCTGCCGACGCGCTTCACCGCCCGGATCGGTGTCCTCGACGACGATCGGATCGCGCTGGTACTGAGTGGCAAACCCGGACCGCGCCTGGCGAGTGTCGGTCTGGCGGATATCGCGCGCGCCGTGGTGGAGGTGGAGTTCTCCCCGCCGAACGCGCGCGAACTCGAACTTGCCGGGGGCGTCGCCGCCGGCCGCCCGCCCGCGGGAGTGGACGCCGCGGAGCCCACCGGAACTGCTGTCGCCGCGTCCGATTCGACCGAAGGGACCATGGAATGAACATCGAAATCGAAGCCCTGCGCGCCATCGTGGCGGATAAGGGGATATCGATCGAAACCGTGATCTCCGCGATCGAATCCGCGTTGCTCACCGCCTACAAGCATACCGAGGGTCATCAACCCAACGCCCGGGTCGAGATCAATCAGCGCACCGGAGTCGTGCGGGTGCTGGCCACCGAACTCGACGCCGACGGCAATGTGATCTCCGAATGGGACGACACCCCCGAGGGTTTCGGCCGGATCGCCGCCACCACCGCGCGTCAGGTCGTACTGCAGCGGTTGCGGGACGCGGAGAACGAGAAGTCCTTCGGTGAGTTCTCGACCCACGAGGGCGATATCGTCGGCGGCGTGGTGCAGCGCGACGCGCGCGCCAATGCCCGTGGCACGGTCGTGGTGCGGATCGGCAGCGAGTTGCACGGGACCGAGGGTCTGATCCCGTCCGCCGAGCAGGTGCCCGGCGAGAGCTACGAGCACGGCGACCGGATCAAGTGCTACGTGGTGGGGGTGTCGCGGGGCTCGCGTGGTCCGCAGATCACGCTGTCGCGGACCCATCCCAATCTGGTTCGGCGCCTGTTCGCGCTGGAGGTGCCCGAGATCGCGGACGGGTCGGTGGAGATCGTGGCGGTGGCCCGGGAGGCGGGGCACCGATCCAAGATCGCGGTGCGCTCCACGGTCTCCGGGGTGAACGCCAAGGGCGCCTGTATCGGTCCGATGGGGCAGCGGGTGCGCAATGTGATGAGCGAACTGGCCGGCGAGAAGATAGACATCATCGACTATGCCGACGATCCGGCGACTTTTGTCGGTAATGCACTCTCGCCGTCGAAGGTGGTTTCCGTCACAGTTGTGGACCCGGACGCCCGGGCCGCCCGGGTGATCGTCCCGGATTTCCAGCTCTCGCTGGCCATCGGCAAGGAGGGGCAGAACGCCCGCCTCGCGGCCCGGCTCACCGGCTGGCGGATCGATATCCGCAGCGACGCGGCCCCGGACGCCGGAGGCGCGGTGCGAACGGAGGCGCATCGCCGGTGACACCCGACCCCGAATCGGCGTCCGCGCGGCCGGCGACCCGCGACCAGCGAACACGCCGCGCGGACTCGGTCCGCGCGACGTCATCGGGGGCGGGGTTGGAGGGCACGCAGCGGTCAGCGGTAGAGTGGTACAAGGTTCGGTCCGAGTCTTCGGTTACCGACCGCGAACGCGGCGATGAGTCGGCGGCGCTCCGGCGCCCGGTGGCTCCGGTGCGAACGTGTGTCGGTTGCCGGAAACGCGAACCGGCCCCCGAACTGCTGAGGATCGTGGTGTGCGGATGTTCGACCGGCGACGGTGCGGACACAGTCACAATCGTTCCCGATCCACAGCGCAGACTTTCCGGGCGGGGTGCGTGGCTGCACCCCTTTTCGGCTTGTCTGAGCACAGCGGTCCGGCGCCGAGCGATCGGCAGAGCACTACGAGTGTCCGGACATCTGGATATCTCAGCCGTGGAGCAACACCTCGAGAACAGGCACGAGCACTCATGAGCACACCGTGAAGTACCAACGATGAACGTCCATCGGAGTTAACCCGAGGTCGTGCGGGTCCCCGCCAGCAGGCGGGCGGCACTGCTCGACCTCTCAGTGAGGAGAGCAGTGGCAGGCAAGGCCCGCGTGCACGAGTTGGCCAAAGAACTCGGTGTCACGAGCAAAGAACTACTCGCGAAGCTCAAGGAGCAGGGCGAGTTCGTGAAGTCTGCGTCGTCGACGGTGGAGGCACCCGTCGCGCGCCGGCTGCGCGAATCGTTCGCGGCGAAATCCGCCCCGGCGAAATCCGGATCCAACGGATCCAAGACCACCGCGCGCCCCGGTCCCTCGGGCGCGGCGAAACCCGCGGCGCCCGGCCCGCGCCCCGGACCGCGGACCCCCGCGGCCCCGAGCCCGGCCGATACCGCGCCGACCGCCGAGTCCACCGTGGCTCCGGCCGCCGGTAACGCCCCGAAACCGGCGGGTCCGCGTCCCGGCCCCGCGGTGAAGCCGGGTCCGGCGCCCACCCAGGAGCCCGAGCGTCCCCAGGCGCAGGCCCCCACGGCCGAACCGGCAGCCCCCGGCGCGCGTCCGGCGGGCAATGCCCCGCGTCCCGCTCAGGCGCGTCCGGCCGCCCCCGGCCAGGGCCCGGCCCGGCCGGGCCCGAAGCCCGGCCCCAAGACCCCGCGCGTCGGCAACAACCCGTTCTCGTCGGCGCCCGAACGTGAGCGTCCGTCCCCGCGTCCGCAGCCGGGCCCCCGCCCGGCTCCGGGCCAGGGCGGCCCGCGTCCCGGTCCGGCGCAGGGCGGCCCGCGCCCGCAGGGCGGTCCGCGCCCGCAGGGCGGCCCCCGTCCCGGCCAGAATGCCCCGCGTCCCGGTCCCGGCGGTCCCCGTCCGGCGGCCGCTCAGGGCGGTCCCCGTCCCGGTGGTCCGCGGCCGAGCCCCAACTCCATGCCCCCGCGTCCGACCCCCGGTGCGATGCCGCAGCGTTCGGCCCGTCCGGGCCCGGCCGCCGGTGGTCGGCCCGGTCGTCCAGGTGGCGGCCCCGGTGGCGGCGGTGGTCGGCCCGGTGGTGGTGGCGGCGGCGGTGGTTACCGCGGTGGTGGCGGCGGCGCCCCCGCCGGTACCGGTGCTCCCGCCGGTGGTGGCGGTTTCCGTGGTCGTCCCGGTGGTGGCGGTGGCCGGCCGGGCGGTCCCGGTGGCCGTGGTGGTGCGGCCGGTGCGTTCGGCCGGCCCGGTGGCGCGCCCCGGCGTGGTCGCAAGTCGAAGCGGCAGAAGCGCCAGGAATACGATTCGATGCAGGCCCCGTCGGTCGGCGGCGTGCGGTTGCCCCGTGGCAACGGTGAGGTGATCCGTCTCGCTCGCGGCGCGTCGCTGTCCGATTTCGCGGAGAAGATCGACGCGAACCCGGCTGCCTTGGTCCAGGCTCTGTTCAACCTGGGCGAGATGGTCACCGCGACCCAGTCGGTCAACGACGAGACCCTCGAGCTGCTCGGCGGCGAGATGAACTACGTCGTGCACGTGGTCAGCCCCGAGGACGAGGACCGCGAGCTGCTGGAATCGTTCGACCTGACCTACGGTGAGGACGAGGGCGGCGAGGAAGACCTCGAGCAGCGTCCGCCCGTGGTCACCGTCATGGGTCACGTCGATCACGGTAAGACCCGACTGCTGGACACCATCCGTAAGGCGAATGTCCGTGAGGGCGAGGCCGGCGGTATCACCCAGCACATCGGCGCCTACCAGGTGCTCACCCATCTGGGCGACGACGACCGGCTCATCACCTTCATCGACACCCCGGGTCACGAGGCGTTCACCGCCATGCGTGCCCGCGGTGCGAAGGCCACCGATATCGCGATCCTGGTGGTCGCCGCCGACGACGGCGTCATGCCGCAGACGGTGGAGGCGATCAACCACGCGCAGGCGGCCGACGTGCCGATCGTGGTGGCGGTCAACAAGATCGATAAGGAAGGCGCGAACCCGGAGAAGATCCGGCAGCAGCTGACCGAGTACAACCTGGTGGCCGAGGAGTACGGCGGCGACACCATGTTCGTCGACATCTCCGCCAAACAGGGCACCAATATCGACGCCCTGCTGGAGGCCGTGCTGCTCACCGCGGACGCCGCGCTCGACCTGCGGGCGAATCCGGAACAGGATGCCCAGGGTGTGGCCATCGAGGCGCATCTGGACCGCGGTCGCGGCCCGGTCGCCACGGTGCTCATCCAGCGCGGCACGCTGCGGGTCGGCGATTCCATCGTCGCCGGCGACGCCTACGGCCGCGTCCGCCGGATGGTCGACGAGCACGGCGCCGATGTCGAGGCGGCCCTGCCGTCGCGGCCGGTGCAGGTGGTCGGTTTCACCTCGGTGCCCGGCGCCGGTGACAACCTGCTGGTGGTGGACGAGGACCGGATCGCCCGCCAGATCGCCGACCGGCGCAACGCGCGTAAGCGCAACGCGCTGGCCGCGCGTAGCCGCAAGCGCATCAGCCTGGAAGATCTGGATGCCGCGCTGAAGGAAACCAGCGAGTTGAACCTCATCCTCAAGGGTGACAACTCCGGTACCGTCGAGGCGCTCGAAGAGGCCCTGCTCGGGATTCAGATCGACGACGAGGTCCGGCTGCGGGTCATCGACCGCGGTGTCGGTGGTGTCACCGAGACCAACGTGAACCTGGCGTCGGCGTCGAACGCGATCATCATCGGGTTCAATGTCCGGGCCGAGGGCAAGGCGACCGAACTCGCCAACCGCGAAGGCGTGGACATCCGGTACTACTCGGTGATCTACCAGGCCATCGACGAGATCGAGAGCGCGCTCAAGGGCATGCTCAAGCCCATCTACGAAGAGGTGGAGCTCGGCCGGGCCGAGATCCGCGCCATCTTCCGCTCCTCGAAGATCGGTCTCATCGCCGGCTGCATGGTCACCTCGGGCAGCGTCAAACGCAATGCCAAGGCTCGTCTGCTGCGCGACAACGTGGTGATCGCCGAATCCACGACGATCAGCTCGTTGCGGCGGGAGAAGGACGATGCCACCGAGGTTCGCGAGGGCTTCGAATGCGGTATGACGCTGACCTACTCCGATATCAAGGAAGGCGACATCATCGAGGCCTACGAGTTGCGCGAGAAGCCGCGCGACTGAGCTGATACGGGCCGGGCGGAATTCCACCGCCCGGTCCGGCCATCGATATCGGCACAGCGATGACCGGCCCGATGGGCGGTCCCGCCGGGCCGGAATGTCGCGATAACCGGGAGGTTGCGTGTACCTGGGTGCACTCGAATTCGACATCCTGCTGGGTGATGTGCACTCATTGAAGGAGAAGCGTTCGGTGATCCGGCCGATTCTGGCCGAACTCCAGCGCTTCGGGGTGAGCACTGCCGAGGCGGGGGAACACGACCGATACCGCCGCACCCTGCTCGGGGTGGCGATGGTGTCGGCCGGAATGGACCATCTGACGGCCGTGCTGGATCGATGCGAACGGCATGTCGCGGCACGTCCGGAGTTACAGTTGCTGGCAGTACGCCGGCGCGTCTTCGGACCCGAGGACTGACCGGCCGCGAGTGATATCAGCGGTGGCCGCGGTCCGTGCGGCAAATATCGCGCGGACCGTCCCACCGTCGCTGAACAGGGAAAGGAGCGGCCATGGTGGATCAAGCCAGGGCACGCCGGCTCGCCAAGCGGATCTCCGCGATCGTGGCCACGGCAATCGAATACGAAATCAAAGATCCGCGGCTGCGTTTCGTCACCGTCACCGACGCACGGGTGACCGGCGATCTGCACGATGCGACGATCTTCTACACGGTGATGGGTGAAACCGTCGACGCCGAACCCGACTACGCCGCCGCGTCCGCGGGCCTGGAGAAGGCCAAGGGAGTACTGCGGTCGAAGGTGGGCGCGGGCACCGGGGTGAAGTTCACTCCCACGCTCAGCTTCGTGCTCGATACCGTGCCGGACGCGGCGCAGCAGATGGAGAATCTGCTGGCGCGGGCGCGGGCCGCCGACGACGAAGTCGCGCGGGTTGCCGCCGAGGCCACCCCGGCGGGTGACGCGGACCCGTACAAAACACCCCGCGACGACGACTGAATCGCGGCCGATATGACCACAACCGGTGCCGCGGTCGATTTCACCGCGGCCGTCGGGGCGCTGGACAGCGCACGCTCGGTAACCATCCTGTGCCATATCCAGCCCGATGCCGACACCCTCGGCAGCGGTCTGGCGCTGGCCGCGGTACTGGACCGCCGCGGCGTGCCGGTACGGGTGTCGTTCGCCGAACCGGCCGAACCGGCGGCCGGACTGCGTACCCTGCCGGGGATGCGGTTCCTGGTGCCGCCCGGCGAGGTGCCGGCCGAGGTGGATCTGCTGGTCACAGTGGACTGCGGCAGTGCGGGCCGGCTCGGGGCACTCGCCGACCGGCTGCCCGGGGCGTCGCGCACGCTGGTGATCGACCACCATCGGTCCAACACCCGGTTCGGGGAGATCAACCTGATCGATCCCGACGCCGTGTCCACCGCCAGTGTCATCACGGCCCTGCTGGACGCCTGGGGTGAGCCGATCGACGCCGGGATCGCCCACTGCCTGTTCGCCGGGCTGGCCACCGACAGCGGGTCGTTCCGCTGGGTGACCCCCGGGACCCACGCGCTGGCCGAACGGTTGCTGGCCACCGGTATCGACGGTGCCGCCATCACCCGCACCCTGATGGACACCCATCCCTTCGCGTGGTTGCAGATGTTGTCGACAGTGCTCGCCTCGGCCCGGCTCGATCGCGCGGCGCACGGCGGAACCGGGCTGGTCGCGGCGTTCGTGCTGGCCACGGATCTCGCGGAGGTGCGGCAGGAAGAGGCCGAAAGTGTGGTCGATATCGTGCGCGCGACCGCGGAGGCCGGGATCGCGGCAGTGTTCAAAGAAGCCCGCCCGACCGATGACCGACGCCGCTGGACGGTATCGCTGCGGTCCAAGGACAGCGGTCCCGGGACCGGCGACGGCGCCGATGTCGCGGCCGTGGCCGCGGGTCTGGGCGGCGGCGGTCATCGCTACGCGGCCGGGTACACGACCTACGGTGAGCCGGCGGACATCCTGGCGCAGTTGCGTACCGCGCTGGGCCGGCGTGCGAGCGCTCGCGAATAGTTGAAGAGGCGCCCCGCGGCGCGACCCGGGGCCGCCGGGCGCGCTCGCACGGGGCGAGTACGGACGGGAAGCCGACGATGCACACGGAGCTGACCGGGCCACCGGCCCCGGCGGTGGGGCCCCGGCGGATCCTGGGTCTGGCGCTGCCGACCCTGGGCGTGCTGGTGGCCGAACCGATCTACCTGTTGTTCGATTTCGCCGTGGTGGGCCGGCTGGGGGCGCCGGCGCTCGCGGGACTGGCCGTCGGTGGCCTGATCCTCGCCCAGGTCAGTTCGCAGCTGACCTTCCTCGCCTACGGGACGACCGCTCGCTCGGCGCGGCGGCACGGGGCGGGGGACGAGCCGGGAGCGATCGAGGAGGGCGTCCAGGCGAGCTGGCTGGCCGGCGGTATCGGACTGGTGATCGTCCTGGTGGTGCAGGTGGCCGGGGTGCCGATCGCCGGAGCCGTCGCGGGGGACACGGAGATCGCGGCCGAGGCGCTGGCCTGGTTGCGGATCGCCCTGTTCGGAGTGCCGCTGATCCTGCTGTCCATGGCCGGGAACGGGTGGATGCGGGGGGTGCAGCAGACGCGGCGCCCGTTCACCTATGTGGTGCTCGGGCTGGGCTTGTCGGCGGTGCTGTGCCCGCTGCTGGTGCACGGACTCGCCGGGCTGCCGCGGCTGGGACTGCCCGGGTCCGCGGTGGCCAATGTGGTGGGTCAGGCGGTGACGGCCGGGCTGTTCCTGGGTGCGCTCGCCCGGGCCCGGGTGCCGCTCGCCCCGCAGCTGCCGGTGATGCGGGCCCAGCTGGTGCTCGGCCGTGATCTGATCGTGCGAAGTCTCGCCTTCCAGGCGTGTTTTGTCTCCGCCGCCGCCGTCGCGTCCCGGTTCGGGGCGGCGTCGGTGGCGGCACATCAGCTGGTCCTGCAGCTGTGGAATTTCCTCGCCCTCACCCTGGATTCGCTGGCCATCGCGGCGCAGACGCTGGTGGGATCGGCGCTGGGCGCCCGGAACGCGGCGGGCGCGCGGGCGGTGGCCCGCCGGGTCACCGGCTGGTCGGAAGTGTTCGCGCTGGCCCTGGCCGCGGCCTTCGCGGCCGGTGCGGTGCTGATTCCGCCGGTGTTCACCACCGATCCGGCGGTCCTGGACCGGACCGGCGTCGTGTGGTGGTACTTCGTGGCCATGATCCCGGTGGCCGGTGTGGTCTTCGCGCTGGACGGGGTGCTGCTGGGTGCGGGGGACGCCGCCTATCTGCGCACCACCACCCTGGGGGCCGCCCTGGTCGGCTTCCTGCCGGCGATCTGGCTGTCGCTGGTCTTCGACTGGGGGATCGGCGGAATCTGGTGCGGTCTGATCGCGTTCATGCTGTTGCGGCTGGCGGCGGTGAGCGCGCGGGCGCTCTCGGGGCGCTGGATCCGTGTCGGTGCCGAAATCCCGTCGTGAGCGGGTGGCCGGGTACAGAGGTGCCGGGCGACGCAGGCGATATGCGAAGGTGGGTGTGGTGATACCCAAGTTGATGGCGGTGAGTGATATCCATGTCGGTCACCAGGGCAACAAGCCGGTGGTCGAGGACATCCGTCCCGATTCCCCGGAGGACTGGCTGATCGTCGCCGGTGATGTCGCCGAACGCAGCGACGATATCCGCTGGGCGTTGAAACTGCTGCGGGAGCGGTTCGCCACCGTGATCTGGGTGCCCGGCAACCACGAACTGTGGACTACCGCCAAGGATCCGGTACAGATGCACGGGGCGGCACGCTATGACTACCTGGTCTCGATGTGCCGGGATCTGGACGTGCTCACCCCGGAGGACCCGTTCCCGGTGTGGACCGGCGCGGGCGCCGAGGCCCACGGCGGCGCGGTGACCATCGCTCCGCTGTTCCTGCTCTACGACTACTCGTTCCGGCCCGAGGGTGCCCGCACCAAAGCCGAGGGCCTGGCCATCGCGCGGGAGCGCAATGTCGTGGCCACCGACGAATTCCTGCTGTCGCCGGACCCCTACCTCACCCGCGACGCCTGGTGCGAGGCCCGGGTGCGCGCGACCCGGCGCAGGCTCGATAATCTGCCCGAGGGCACCCCGCTGGTGCTGATCAACCATTTCCCGCTGCTGCGCGAGCCCACGGATATGCTCTGGTACCCCGAGTTCGCGCTGTGGTGCGGGACCGAGCAGACCGCCGACTGGCACACCCGCTACAACGTGCTCTGCGCCGTCTACGGGCATCTGCACATCCCGCGGACCACCTTCTACGACGGGGTCCGGTTCGAGGAGGTCTCGCTCGGCTATCCGCGGGAATGGCAGAAACGCGGTAAGCCCGACAACCTGCTACGCCAGATCCTGCCCGACCCGAAGTACGCCCCCGGTGATCTGAACGAATGGGGCGGCCATTTCCGGGTGACGCCCGAGATGGCGGCCGCCGCGGCGGAGATGCGGGCCAAGGCACAGCGCCGGCGGGGGCTGGACTGAGGTGCCCGGCCGTACCCCGGGGTTCCCGGCAGCGCCGTGCGCGGGCGGTGGGCGGTGTGCCCGGCGTCGCCGGGTGCGCACCCAGTAGGCTCGGCGACGATGATCGAGACAATTCTGCCCGCCGATGTCGCCTCCGCCGAGTTGTTCGACTATCCGGAGGATCTGAAACCGCATCCCGCCGAGGAGCACCTCATCGCGAAATCGGTGGACAAGCGGCGACGTGACTTCATCGGCGCGCGGCACTGCGCCCGGCAGGCCCTGGCGCAGCTCGGCGAACCGGCGGTGGCGATCGGCAAGGGGGAGCGGGGCGCGCCGGTGTGGCCGCGCGGGATCGTGGGCAGCCTCACACATTGCGACGGCTTCCGCGGGGCGGCGCTGGCACACAAGATGCGCTACCGGTCGATCGGGATCGACGCCGAACCACACGACACCCTGCCCGAGGGAGTTCTCGATTCGGTGAGCCTGCCCGCCGAACGGGAATGGCTGCGCACCAGCGATTCCGCGCTGCACCTCGATCGCCTGCTGTTCTGTGCCAAAGAGGCCACCTACAAGGCGTGGTTCCCGCTCACCACCCGCTGGCTCGGTTTCGAGGACGCGCACATCACCTTCACCGTGGACGAGGCCACCGACAGCACCGGCTCGGGGACCTTCCGGTCGCAGCTGCTGGTACCCGGGCAGACCGGGGACGGCGGACTGCCGCTGACCTCCTTCGCCGGGCGCTGGCGGATCACCGGCGGTTTCATCGTCACCGCGATCGCGCACGGCTGATGGCGGATCTGCTGGGCGGTCTGCTGATCGTCGACAAGCCGGAGGGCCCGACCAGCCACGATATCGTGGCGAAAACGCGCAAATTGTTGCGCACCAAGAAGATCGGGCATGCAGGCACGCTCGATCCCATGGCGACCGGGGTGCTGGTGCTCGGGGTGGAACGTGCCACCAAACTGCTGGGACTGCTCACCCTCACCACGAAGAGCTATACCGCGACCATCCGCCTGGGCCGGTCCACCACCACCGACGACGCGGAGGGCGAGGTGCTCACCACCACGGCGGCCGACGGTATCGACGACGCCGGGATCGCTCGGGTGGTCGCCACACTCACCGGTGAGATCCAGCAGGTGCCGGCCACCGTGAGCGCGATCAAGGTCGGTGGGGAGCGGGCCTACGCCCGGCATCGGGCCGGCGAAGAGGTGAAACTCGCGGCGCGTCCGGTCACCGTCTCCCGGTTCGAGGTGCTGGCGCGTCGCGACCTTCCGGACGAGAGCCTGGTCGATCTGGATGTGGTGGTCGACTGCTCGTCGGGCACCTATGTGCGCGCGCTGGCCCGCGATCTGGGTGCGGCGCTCGGCGTGGGCGGCCACCTGACCGCGTTGCGACGGACCCGGGTCGGGCCGTTCACACTGGAGCACGCGCGCACGCTGGAGGAGCTGGCCGAGGATCCGGCGCCCAGTTTGGGTATCGATGCCGCGGTGGCCCTGTGCTTCCCGCATCGCACGATCGACGCCGCCGAGGCGGACAAACTGCGGGACGGGCGCTGGCTGGAACCCGTCGGGACAGCGGGCGTATATGCCGCCCGCACCGCGGACGAGAAGGTGATCGCGCTGCTCCAGGAGAAGGGTAATCGTGCCTCGCCGGTGCTGGTGGTGCGCCCGCGGGGGCTGATCGACTGATCGCCCGGAATCAGCCGGGGATCGGTTCGGCGGTGTACCGGCCGCGCAGCCGCTGGACCGCGTCGTCCATATGTTCACGCAGCAGCCGGTGTATCCGGGGTGCTGTGGCCGCCCCGATCGCCTCGCGCAACGCCACATGCTCCTGGGCCTGGACTCCCAGATCCGGGTAGGTGGTTTGCAGGGCGCCCAGGCACATCCGGGTCTCGATCAGTAGCGTGCGCGCCGCCCGGACCAGTCGCGGGCTACCGGCGGCCGCCACCAGCGCCTCGTGGAACTGCCGATCGGCGTCGGAGACGCCCGCGGCATCCCCGGCCTCGGCCCGGTCGAGCATGACCTGCACGCTCGGAGCCAGTGCCGCGTAGGCGATCTCCCGGCGGCCGTCGAGGATCAGGGTGAGTGCCCCGCCCTCGATGGCGGTGCGGGAACGGTAGATATCGACGACATCGGCGAGGGTCAGCTCGATGACGAAGATGCCGCGATTGCGGATACTGCGTAGCAGTCCCTCCGACACCAGGCGCTGCATGGCTTCCCGGACCGGTCCCCGGGAGACCCCGAACTGCGCGGCCAGATCGGCTTCGCCCAGCTGGGCGCCCGGCTCCAGACCACCGCGCACAATCGCCTCGCGCAGTTTGTCCGCGATCACTTCGGCGGTGGACCGCTGATCGACCGGTTCGAAATCAACCACCGACATGTTCGGCCCCTTCCGCGAACAATGCGCCCAGCGACGACGATATCGGGGTTGCGCCGATGAGCCGCAATCCTTCCCAGATGGTGACCTGGTTCGCGGTGAGCACCGGTTTGCCCAGCGCTTCTTCCAGCCGCGGCAGTACTTCGAGTGTGTGCATGGCGGTATCGGGGATCAGTAGCGCCTGCGCGTCGGGGTGGTCGTTGGCGACGGCGAGTTCGAGTACCTGCTCGGTGGTGAGCGTGCCGACCTCCGCCGCGGTTTCGATACCCGCGCTCCGGAACGCGACCACCGTGATTCCGGCGTCGGCCAGGAAATCGGCGAACAGCCGTGCGACCTCGTCGGGGTAGCTCGCCGCTACCGCCACCCGGTGCACACCGAGCGCTCGGGCCGCCGAGACGAACGCGAAGCTGGTGCTGGAGGCGGGTATGCCCGCGGCTTCCGCCAGGCCGCGAACCTGCTCGCGGGCGCCGTCCGGGCCGAAGACGAAACTGCCGGAGGTGCAGGCCCAGACGACCGCGTCGGGTTGCTGTGCGGCGAGCTGCTCGGCCCCGTGCCGCAGTTTGTCCGGGCTGCCCAGATCCAGTAGTTCCGGGATCGCGTGCAGGTCGGTGCCGTAGATGTGGGCCACCGGCAGGCGGACGCCGAGCAGCGATTCCGCGCGCGGGTAGTCGTCCTCGGCGGCGTGGTCGGGGTAGATGAAACCGATCGTGGGTGCCGTCATGGGGTCTCCGTTCTCGAATCGGGATCTGTGGGTGGACGGCATATCTCAGAACACCTCCAGCAGCCATCGGCCGGGGCCCATCATGGGCAGTTTCATGCGGCCGAGACAGGCCCACATGGTGAGCTGGTTGGCGGTGAGGATCGGCTTGCCCAATGCCTTTTCCAGCGGTTCGATGATGTCGTAGGTGGGCAGATTGGTGCAGCTGACGAAAATGGCCTCGGCCTGCGGATCGTCGGCGCCGATGATCCGTTCGGCGATGGTGCGATAGTTGACTTTCCAGATACCGCCGCCCAGGCCCAGGTGTTCGGAGCGGACCACCGTGCAGCCGGCTTCGTCGAGGAAATCGCGTAGTTTTCCGGTGAGCACTTCGTCGTAGGGGGTCATGATCGAGATCCGGCCGATATCGAGATGGCGGACGGCCTCGAGCAGCGCGCCGGAGGTGGTGACGGCGTTCGCGGCGCCGGCGCGGCAGATGGTGTCGCGCAGCGAGCGTTCGTACTCGATTCCCTTGATGAAACTGCCCGAGGTGCACAGGTAGGCGACGACCTCGGGTTCGACGTGCAGCACATTGCGCGTCGCGGCCGTCAGATGCACCGCGTCGGAGACCAGTTCGGCCATGGCCAGCGAGACGGGGACCGGTTCGTACGGTGTCCGCGCCAGGTGCAGGCTCACCTCCAGCGGTGCCCAGCGCCAGAGTTCGCGCTCGAGCGCCAGGTCGAACGGTGCGATGACACCGATGCCCCGCTGCGCGACCGGGCCCTCCATATCGGGAAAATCGAACTCCACTGCGGCCCCTCTCGCACTCAGCCGGGAAGACCTCCGAGAACGATCGGATTGTTGACAATCATACGATGTGACCATACCGTGTCAATATGGAATCGGGACCGATTGTCACAGTTGTGCACAGTGGCCGTCCGCCCGATCCGGCCCTGATGGCGCCGGTGAGTGCGCGGGCCACGGTGCGGGACACCGACTCCGCCGGATTGGCGGACGCGCTGCCCGGCGCGCAGGTGCTCTTCGTCTACGACTTCCAGACGCACGCGCTGCCCGACGCCTGGCCCGCGGTCGACCGGCTGCAGTGGGTGCACGTCGCCGCGACCGGTGTCGATACCGTGCTGTTCCCCGAACTGTGCGGCAGCGACGTGGTCGTCACCAATACCCGGGGCGTCTTCGACACCGCGATCGCCGAATACGTCCTCGGGCAGATCCTGGATTTCGCCAAGGATCTCACCGGCTCCCATCGGCTCCAGCAGCAGCAGGTCTGGCGGCACCGTGAATCCGAGCGTATCGCGGGCGCCACCGCGCTCGTCGTCGGCACCGGGGCGATCGGCCGGGCCATCGCCGGACTGCTGCGTGCCACCGGGATGCGGGTACGCGCGATCGGCCGCCGGGCCCGCCACGACGATCCGGATTTCGGTGTCGTGAGCACCGACCTGTACGCCGAACTGCCCTGCGCCGACTACGTGATCGCCATCGCCCCGCTCACCGACCGCACCCGGCACATGTTCGACGCCCGCGCGTTCGGCGCCATGAAACCCCACGCCCGGTTCATCAATGTGGGCCGCGGCGAACTCGTGGTGACCGACGACCTCGTCGCCGCCCTGCGTTCGGATGGAATCGCCGGTACCGCGCTGGACGTGGTGGACCCGGAACCGCTACCGTCCGGCCATCCGCTGTGGACCCTGCCCACCGCGCGGATCACGCCGCACAACTCCGGGGATTTCATCGGCTGGCGTGCCGAGATGGTCTCCGCGTTCGCCGCCAACTTCGACCGCTGGTCGGCCGGCCGTCCGCTGGACAATGTCGTCGACAAAACGCTCGGGTACGTGCCCGGCTGAAGGAGGGCCTCAGATGAGCCGACCCGAGACCCCGCGACCGACCGACCCCGTCGAGATGACCGCGGTGGAACTGGTCTCGGCCTATGCCGCCGGGATCCTGTCCCCGGTCGAAGCGACCGAGGCCGTGCTCGCCGCCATCACCGCCCGCGATACCGATATCAACGCCTACTGCCTCGTCGACCCCGACCGGGCGCTGGTGCAGGCCAAGGATTCCGAGGCCCGCTGGCAGTCCGGACACGTTCGCGGCCTGCTCGACGGGGTACCCATCTCGATCAAGGACATCTTCCTCACCGAGGGCTGGCCCACCCGGCGCGGCTCCCTGAGCATCGGCCCGGAAGGCCCGTGGCCGGTGGACAGTCCCGTCGCCGCCCGGGTGCGGGAGGACGGCATGGTGATCGTCGGTAAGACGACCACACCGGAGATCGCCTGGAAGGGTGTGACGGACAGTCCGCTCACCGGGATCACCCGCAACCCCGTCGACCCCACCCGCACCGCGGGCGGGTCCTCCGGCGGCAGCGCCGCGGCGGTCGCCGCCGGGATGGGTCCGGTCTCGGTCGGCACCGACGGCGGCGGCAGCGTCCGGATCCCGGCCGCGTTCTGCGGCATCGTCGGATTCAAACCCACCCACGGCCGTATCCCGCTGTACCCGGCCAGCCCGTTCGGTCCGCTGGCCCACGGCGGGCCGCTGACCCGCACGGTCGAGGACGCGGCACTGCTGCTCGATATCCTCGCCCTCCCGGACCCGCGCGATCCCACCGCGCTCGCGCCCACACTGACCACGTTTCGCGGCCAGATCCAGCGCGATGTCCGCGGCGTGACCGCCGCCTATTCGGCGACGCTGGGCTATGTCCGGCCCGATCCCGAGGTCGAGGCGATCGTGTCCGGGGCCGTGCACGCGCTCGAGACCGCCGGGTTGCGTGTCTCGGCCGCCGACCCCGGCTTCCCCGACCCGCGCGACGCCTTCGATGTGATGTGGGCGGCGGGCGCCGCGGCGATGCTGGCGAACTTCCCGGCGGGTGCGCGCCAGAACGCCGACCCCGGCCTGCGGCGGATCTGGGAACAGGGTGAAACCCTTACCGCGACCGACTATCTCGACGCCCGCGCGGTCGCCGCCCAGGTGGCGATCACCATGGGGACGTTCCACACCGCCTACGACATCCTCCTCACTCCCACGGTCCCGATCACGGCGTTCGAAGCCGGCCACGATGTGCCGCCCGGCAGCGATATGTCGGACTGGCCGGATTGGACGCCCTACACCTACCCGTTCAATCTCACTCAGCAACCCGCCCTCAGCATTCCGGCCGGGCGGACGAGCGACGGCATGCCGGTCGGGCTACAGATCGTAGGGCCCCGGCACTCCGACGACCTGGTGCTGGCGATCGGGCGGTACGCGGAAGCGGTACTGGCCGGGCGCTGAGCTGTGTTCATTGGCGGCGCCTGCGGCGCCGCGGGGTCGAGGCCCCCTTGGTCCCGCCGTTCAGCCCTCGAGACTCGCGCCTGCGGCGCATGCACTTCGAGGGCTGAAC